>DASXQC010000777.1:0-9592 GCA_036493235.1 Reyranella sp. | reverse complement strand
CATGTGCTCTCGACCGCGTGGCGTCAGGCGGGCATTCTTATGGATGTCCATTCGGCTCTCCCAAGGATAGTTGACGTCTCGACAACATCAGCTTCCTCGGCCGGGGTCGGATGGACAACCTATTGAAAGCTCACACCTAGCGACCGCGCGCGATGTGCGCGGCGATGAAGTCAGCGATGCCGGCGATGTTGTCACGCGCGAAGCGTGGCAACCCGGCCTCGCCCGCAGAGTCCGAGGCGATCACGACGATGTTGTAGTCGGCTGGGGCCATCGGTCGCGATTCGTCCGCCCGCACCTCGATCTTGGGATGGGCTGCGGTCTTGAAGCCTTCGACCAGCACCAGGTCGGCCGGCGCGAGCCGCGCCAACACCTCAGCGAGGCTCGGCTCCTCCTGCTCGCGCACGATGGCGAACCGCCCGGCCGTCACCAGCGCGACCTCGGTGGCGCCCGCCGCGCGATGGCGAAACGAATCGGTGCCGGGATGGTCGATGTCGGCAGCGTGATGCGCGTGCTTGACCGTCGCGACCGTCCAGCCACGGCGCACGAACTCGGCGACCAGTCGCTCGGTGAGCGTCGTCTTGCCTGCGTTCTTCCAGCCGGTGATGCCGAAGAGAGGGCTCACGCCTCGATCCGTTCGCCGTGGGCGTAGACGGTGAGCCGGTTGTCTCGCACAAAGGCGACCAGTGCCAGGCCCGCCTGCTCGGCGGTCTCGATCGCGAGCGACGTCGGCGCGGAGACAGCAGCGATCGCCGCGGCATTGATCGCAGCCGCCTTCTGCACCATCTCATAGGAGCAGCGGCTGGTGACCACGACGAAGCCCGGCTCGCCCAGCGTGCCGAGCTTGGCGATGGCGCCAGCGAGCTTGTCGAGCGCGTTGTGGCGGCCAACATCCTCGCGCACCGTCACCAGCGTGCCGTCGAGCGTCGCCCAGCCCGCGGCGTGGGTCGCGCCGTTGTCGCGGTTGATGCGTTGCTCGGGCGGCAGAGCCGCCATCGCCCGCGCGATCGCCGCGCGCTTGACCGTCGCGGTCGCACGCGTCGCCGGCACCGGCCGCAACGCGGCCTCGAGGCTGTCGACGCCGCACAGGCCGCAGCCGGTACGGCCCGCCAGGGTGCGCCGCCGCTCCTGCAGGGCCATCATGCGCTGGGTCGCGATCTCGAGGTTGACCTCGATGCCGCGCCCTTTCGGCTCGACCTCGATGTCGTAGATTTCCGACGGCTTCTCGACGAGGCGCTCGGTGAGCGTGAAGCCGCGGGCGAAATCCTCCAGGTCGCAGGGCGTGGCCATCATCACGGCGTGGCTGACGCCGTTGTAGACCAGCGCCACCGCCACTTCCTGCGCGACCACTTCGTCGCGCAGCTCGACGCCGGCAGGGGTGAGCCGCCGGGCCGTTGTCTGGATTGATCCGCCGTCCACTTAGTGGGCGGGACGCAGTGTCACCGCGGCCACGCCGGCGGCGACGTTCAAGCCGACGCTGCCCTCGACGCTGACCGGCTGCAGCGAGATCTGCTTGCTCGAGCCGCCGACCAGCACGTTGGCGCCGACGCCCGCGCCGACCGCGGCACCCGCCGTCGCGCCGCCGTAGTCACCCGCCAGGGCGCCCTTGCCGATCGCGCCCGGCGCGAACACCAGCCAGACCATCTGCGCTTCCTTGGTGAAGCCGATGTCGACGCCGTACTTGTTGATGGTACCGACATAGCGCTCGCCGCTGCCGTCGGGACGCACCAGCAGGCAGTCCATGTCCTTGGAGGAGCCGAACACGAACCCAATGCCGCCAGCGACGCGGCATTGCAGGGATCCGACATTGACCCCTCCCGGATTCTGGGCGACGGCGGCGGTCGACAGGGCCGCAGCCGCAAGTCCTAGAACGGTCGAAATGAGACGGCGCATAGTCAGCTCCTCTTGCCAGTGATATGGCGGGTCAATTCTACCATTCCAAGTCGCGGCGAATATTGCGGAATTTTACCCTGCCGATGGGAATCGTACCCGTCCCGCCATGAGGCCTTTGACTTCCGTCTACGCCGAGCGTCGAGGCGCCATGTCGGATATTGTGCAGGATGTCGGGGACAGGACAGGACAGGCCGATGGGCGTTTGTGCTCGCCTTCATTATGAGGACTCTGATTGCGGCCTCGCAATGCGGGTCTTTCACGTAACTCATAAGGACTGAACGGAGCGCGAGATATGGCGAGCGAATCACGTGACCTGGCGCGCACGATGCTGGTGCTGCTGTTCATCGGCGGGCTGATGCTGGCCTCGTTCCTGGTGATGCGGCCCTTCCTGCCGGCCGTGGTGTGGGCGACCACGCTGGTGATCGCGACCTGGCCGCTGATGCTCGCCGTGCAGGGAGCGCTCGGCGGACGGCGCGCACTTGCCGTCACGGTGATGACGATCGCGCTGGCGCTGGTCGTGCTGGTGCCGCTCTCACTGGCGGTCGACGCGGTCGTCTCGCACTCGGACCAGATCGCCGCCTTCGTCACCGCGGCGCCGAGCTTCCGCCTGCCGCCAGCGCCCGCCTGGGTCGTCGACATCCCGCTGGTCGGCGACTTCGTGTCGACGCGCTGGCAGCACCTGGCGCAGAGCGAGATCACCGACGTACTGCGCTGGGTGAAGCCCTATATCGGCACGGTTACCCAGTGGTTCGTCCACGCCGCCGGCAGCTTCGGCACTACCGTTCTCCATCTCACGCTGACGATCGTGTTTTCGGCTATCCTCTACGCCCGCGGCGAGAAGGCGGGAGCGTGGTGCGTGCGCTTCGGCCGGCGGCTCGCGGGCGCCCGCGGCGAGGAGGTGGCGGTGCTCGGCGCCCGCGCGATCCGCAGCGTCGCACTCGGCGTGGTGGTCACGGCGATCGCGCAGACCCTGGTCGTCGGCATCGGCTTCGCCCTCACCGGCGTACCGCAGGCGGGACTGCTGAGCGCCATCGTGCTGCTGCTGTGCGTGGCCCAGCTCGGCCCCGGCCTGGTGGCGATCCCGGCCACGATCTGGTTGTTCTGGACCGACGCCGTGATGGCCGGCGTCTTCATGGCGGTCTTCACCGTGGTGTCGCTGCTGCTGGACAACATCCTGCGCCCGGTCCTGATCAAGCGCGGCGCCGACCTGCCCTTGCTGCTGATCCTGCTCGGCGTGATCGGCGGCCTCCTGGGGTTCGGCCTGCTCGGCCTGTTCCTGGGACCGGTGATCCTCGCCGTGACCTACACCCTGCTGCAGCACTGGGTGGACGAGGACGTCTGACCTTTACCGGTTTCCCACGACCTCCCACCCGCGTGGGAAGCCTCCGATGCTGTCATAAACCCTTGAAAGGCTCGAGAATCCCCGTGTCGCCGTGATTGGCGGAAGCAGGCGCGATAGAGGCGGGCGGCGGCGGCGCGGGATGGGGGAGGGCACCGCCGCCGGTTAAAAACCCCGACCCGCTGCTTCGCGGAGACGGTCGGGCCCACCTCCCCGGTGTTGGGGGCACCGAGAAGAGGGCAGAAAAGCATAAGCGCAGGGAAGCGACTGTGACTCTGGTCATGCCGCAGCAACCTCTAACGAGGCATGACAACATGGCCCCATCGCGCATGAAGATCAGCATGCATGCACTACTGCACGAGGGAATGAGAATTGGCGGGTTCAGTGAGACGAGTATCAACGATCTGCTTTCTCCGTCCCGGAATTCTATTTTCACAGCGAACACAAGATCGAGTTTCACGGCGGGCTCAGATATGAACATCGCGAACGTTGATCCCTTCGCGAGAAGATCAACGTTGTCAGAATTAATGGCAGGGATGTGATCTGGTATGTGTGCCGACAATACTACCTTGTGCGAGTGACTAGCGTCGCAGGCGCCACCGGTTCATTCATTTGGGAAGTGTGTCGCGACGACGGTCTTTTAGTGCTCCAGCGGTCAGCGACCACTTTTCCAACGCGGACTGAAGCTCTCTTCGCTTCTACGCAGAACGTAGCCGCGTTAGCGCTCGACACGACGCATCACCCCCCCCCGTTCATCTTGCCTGTCGAGCGGCTCGTTGATCTGCACGACCCACTTCGAGGTAAGCCTCGTCATATTGAGATAGCTGCCATCGAACTCGGCGATTCTCGCGAGTTCCTTCCCGTCGGCAACCTCGATGGCACGGTTGGTTTTGGACAACACGTTCATGTTCCGCAACGTCTGGATCACCCGATTCACGTGCACGATGGAAAGGGCAACCGCGTCGGCGACATCAACCTGTGTGATGGGCACGACCGGACTGGTGATTCCAATGGCTTCCCGTCGTGCCAGTTGCTCACAAAGCAGATTGGCCACTTTCTGGAGAGCTGAACCCCGTCGCGCATTCGACAGACGTTCCCGCAGGATGCTGGCCTCAAGCATCGTCTTTCGCCAAAGCACCAGACCCAACTTCGGATACCGCACCAGGAGCCGATCGATCTCCGCGTAATCGATGGTCGCAACCAAGCAGTCGGTGAGCGCTTGCACCGCTGTTGCCTCGTCGCGATGCGGCAGGACGTAACGGTACAGGTCGCAGAAATCGCCTGGATACTGGAACGAATGGATCTGCCTGCTGCCGTCTTCGAGCTGCTCGTAGGAACAAGCGACGCCGGCGAGGAGCATCGTCGAATGCTTGGGCGAATAGGCCGCCCGAATTACATCTGCCCCCGCGCGCACGAGGGGCTGAGGCTTCAAGAATTGGACGAGCACGTCCAATTCATCGTTGCCCAGCCTGTCGCTCTCGAACTTCGAAGCCAGAAATGCAGTCGCAATAGTCCCTGTCAAAGCTACCCCAGGTCAAAGCACCGACGGTTCCCGGTCGCCGCGACTCCACATCCACAGAAGGCCCAATCCAGAGCGCTTCCATGCAGCGTCGTTAGGCATCGCCGCGTCGTTTGCGGCCACCTGATCGTCTGACAAAAGGTACCGGTCCCTACCCCAATAGGGACTTCCCAACACACAGAATTGGTTGCATATCGAAAGCGCGGTTCGCAAGGAAATTGTTCGTGATCGTACTTTGTATTACGTAAGCCAAATTGCACTGGATTGCGCTGTCCTAGCGACCATCGAATTCGGCCAGTCACAGTGACGATTGGATTGTCATAGCCGCAGCAGATGGTCAGCCGGCCGATATGCGCCCGACAGAGGGGCACCCATCGGCCGGCTGTGAATCGGCGAGCCTCCCTGAGGACCCGTCGAATGCAACCTATCGCGCCGGCGCGTCTCGCGCTCCATTGATCATCGGGAGTGTAGGCAGGCAATTTGGTGGAGGGGCCCGGCTGTACCTCTACCGCGCGTCGACAAGGCAGCCGCAAACAGGAAGTCGGCGAGGGCGGCCGCACTTGAACGCCCTGCCCCTGGCTGCGGCCGGCCGGCGTCTTTACCCCGCGCTTCTGGAGTACGCGGAATGCCCGCTGGCGAGCTACCCCCCTCTTCCACACCTCGCGAATGACGGCCAGCATCGGCGCGTCTTAGCCGCAAAGAGTTACCGAGCTTGCGGCCGCGCGCCTTAGCAGCCTGGGCTTCGTTGGACGTTTGTCGGATGAGGATGGCGGAGAGAGTGGGAGCCACAGAACACACCTAAGCCATTGATGACACTCGGCTTCTAGGACACGCAGGCTGCCAGATACCCCCAGAGTTACCCCCAGCCCACTCGCCTAGGCGACCCACCAGGAGAACGCATGTACGGCTGGACGAACAGGCGCGGACTCGCGCTGAAATGGCTTCATCTCTGTCGGCGCCTAGCGCAAGGACGCGCAGGAAGGCCGTCAGGTCGGCGGGGTGGGCTTGGTCCATCATCGGGCTTTGATCCTATCACCGTGCAGTCAGAAGGTCGGCGTCACTAGGTGGCCGGCAACGGAGCCGGTAGGACCATGCCCGTAGTGGAACGTATGTCGGGCCATGCCGCCACGGCCCGGGCACCAGAACCGCTGGGTGCGGGCGTCGAGGAGTCCTTGCCATGGCGGCGCATGCAGATCGACGCTGTTGATCTCCCTGCCCGTATGTGACCGCCCGCGCGCGGCGCCGACGCACTGGATATCGACAAAGGCCCGCTCGGGGGCGCGCGGCCCAATCGGCCCGAACACTAGCTCGCCGGGCCCACCGCAGACCTCCCGCCCCTCACCGTAGACCTTGAGCTTCAGATGCCTGCAGATAAACCGGGTGGTTGCGAACGGTCGGTCGAGCTGCTCGGCGGCTAGTTCGATCGGTCGCCTGTCATGGCATCGCGGGCAGTGGATGCGCAGCGCCATGCCGAAGTCGAGTGCCTGGCGGAAGGTGCGGAAGGGCAGCGGCACCAGCCTGTAGACCGGATCGGGCGGCGGACGCGGTGGCCTCTCGCGCGGACGGGCTTCCTCGCGGGTTGGCTCTCGTCGGCCAAACCGGCTGGCGCGCTGATGGATAGCCTGCAGGCGGACCATCGCCAGCCGATGCCGTGGCGGGTGGGGCTGCGGGTCGAGTTGCAGGCCCTCCTTTCCGGGATCTTCGAGCACCACATCGCCGTCACCGCCGCGCAGCGAGCAACTGAACGTGGTGAGGCGCGTATCTCGATCGTCGAGCCATCGGCCCACGTGCACAAACCGGCGGCACGGCTGACATACGACGTACGCCGGCCCATGACCTTGCGCATCTCGAAGAACGAATGGAGCGAATAGGGGTTCGGGCCGGCCAAGGACGCGCGCACTCCTCATGCGCGGTGCCTCTCCTGCATCTGGTTGACGACAGCGGCACCCCACGTGCCGCGTCACGATTCCTAGCGCCGGTCGCGGTGGGCTGCCGAGTAGAATCTTCGACGCCTCGTCTGGACCAGCAGCGCCGAAGATTTGAAAGTCGATAACTGCTAAGCCCGCTGGCCGGTACAGGCGCGGGCTTGCTATCGAGATATGCGCCATTGAGTATTGAGGTAGCGTCGGTTAGCGCTCCATCCTTCACTGCACAAAATGAATCTGAGGCGTGACGATATCGAGACTGCGACCGCGTGGGGCAGCACTGACGCCGATGATTGATAAAGGCTCTCGACAACAATCAGATTGCAACGGGGAATTTTAAATTGGGTTTCGGGCCACAGCCGACAGCGGCGCCCGCCGGAGCGATCATCCTTAATCCTGGCAACGATGTCTCGGCCATCGTGAACGCAGCGCCTGCGGGCGCCACATTCTATTTCGAGCCCGGCGTCTATCGCGGCGTTTCTTTGGCACCGCAAGATGGTCAGACTTTCATCGGTGCCGCAGGAGCGATCCTCAACGGCTCGGCCGTGCTGACCGACTGGACTCAGAGCGGCAATCTGTGGGTCATTGGCGGCCAGACGCAGCGAGGCCCTGTATTCACCGGTGCACAGTTTGTGGCGGGCACCGAGAAGCCCGGCTATCCCGAGACCGTGTTCATCGACAATACCCCGCTAAAACCGGTCGATGCTCTTTCCAAGGTCGTTCCGGGCACCTTCTATTTCGATTATGCCAACAGCCAAATTTATATCGGCGATAACCCAGCGGGTCACACGGTTGAAGCTGGCAAACAGAGCTATGCTTTCTATGGCAGCGCCACGAATGTAACGGTGCAAAACCTCGTCATTGAGAAGTATGACCCTCAGATCCAAGACGGTGCCATTCACGGCGACCAGAATTGGATCATTGAGAACAATGAAGTCCGCCTGAATTACTCCGTTGGCATCACGGCCAATGATGGCAGCCAGATCATCGGCAACTACGTGCACGACAATGGCCAGATGGGCCTCGGTGGGCACGGAAACAACATCCTTGTTCAAGGCAACGAGCTCGCATCGAACGGCTTCTGGTCTGGCGTTAGTCCATATTGGGAAGCCGGCGGATTGAAATTCGCTGAAACAGATAACCTCGTCGTGAGAGGCAACTACTCACACGACAATAATGGCTCGGGCATGTGGACCGACATCGACAACATCCACACGCTATACGAGAATAATACTGTCGTTCACAACACAATCAATGGCATTCAGCATGAGATCAGTTACGACGCGATCATCCGCAACAACACGGTCGTCGGGAATGGATACGGTGATACGCGCGGATGGGGTTGGGGCGCCGATATCGATATCCAAAACTCCCAGAACGTCCAGGTCTATGGCAACCGCGTCGACATGACCGGGGGGAATAACGGTGTCGTCCTGATTCAGCAGAACAGAGGTTCTGGCGCGTACGGTCCCTGGGTGACCATTGGCAACCAAATCCATGACAACATCATCGTGGACCGTGATGCCTTAAACATCCCGCCAGGTTCGGGTAATTCGCATGGCGCCAACGGCGGCTTCGCTGACTACAATATATCCGGCATGCTCAATGGGGGAAATACCTGGAGCAACAATCAATACTTTATGACTGACGGGCTGGGCAGGTTTCAGTGGGGCGGCTACGACACATTCTCTCAATTTCAAGCCGCCGCTGGCGAAACGGGCTCAATCTCACAATCCTATCCTGACACGAGTAGCTGGCTGACGCCGGCAGCCGCCTTCGGGGCTCCATCCACCATTGTCAGCAGCGGCCAGTCGCTGGTCGTGTCATCGGGCACGACGACGAGCGATGTGCTGGTGTTGAGCGGCGGCACCATCACCGTCAGCTCCGGCGGCACGGTCGTCGAGGTCGCGATCTCCAACGGCGGCTCGCTTACAGTGGAAAGCGGCGGCGTTGCCTCGGCAACCAGTATCGGCGGCATCGAAACCGTGTCGCTGGGGGGTGTCACCAGCGGTGTCGTCGTGCTCGACGGCGGCGTCCTCAGCGTCACAAACACCGGCAAGACCTATGGCACGGTCGTGTCGAGCGGCGGTGTCGAGAACGTCCTCAACAGCGGCACGACCAGCAACACGGTGGTCCTCAACGGTGGTCACGAGAACATCCTGGCGGGAGGCACGGCGAACGGCCTGGTGCTGAGCACCGGGGCGATCGATGTGGTCTATGCCGGCGGCACGGTGAGCGGCGGCAGCGTGTTCGCCAACGGCGTGCAGACCGTGTCGTCGGGGGGCACGGCGAACGGCACTCGGCTGAGCAGCGGCGGCTACGAGCTTGTGATGTCGGGCGGCACGGCGAGCGGCACGGCAGTGCTGGGCGGTGGCCGCGAGGTCGTGTCATCGGGCGGCACGGCGAGTGGCACGACGGTGAGCAGCGGCGGCTACGAGCTCGTGATGTCGGGCGGCACAGTCTCCGGTACGACTGTCAGCAGCGGCGGCCGCGAGGTCGTGTCATCGGGCGGCACGGCGAGCGGCACGGCAGTGCTGGGCGGTGGCCGCGAGGACGTCCTTGGCAGGGCGAGCGGCACGACGGTGAGAGGTGGCACGCAATTTGTGTCATCGGGCAGCACGGCGAGTGGCACGACGGTGAGCAGCGGCGGCTACGAGGTCGTGTCATCGGGCGGCACGGCGAGCGGCACGACTGTCAGCAGCGGCGGCCGCGAGGTCGTGTCATCGGGCGGCACGGCGAGTGGCACGACGGTGCTGGGCGGCGGCCTCGAGAACGTCCTTGGCAGGGCGAGCGGCACGACAGTGAGCAGCGGCGGCCGCGAGGTCGTGTCATCGGGCGGCACGGCGAGCGGCACGGCAGTGCTGGGCGGTGGCCGCGAGGACGTCCTTGGCAGGGCGAGCGGCACGACGGTGAGAGGTG
>DASXQC010000776.1:0-5904 GCA_036493235.1 Reyranella sp. | reverse complement strand
GCTTTCTCGGTGGCGCTGTTGGCGCCCGGCACCCAGTGGTCCCAGAAGCCCATCGACAGCTTGCCCGCGGCGTAGGCGCCGCGGACAAAGGGCGCGGCGACCATCGCCGACGCCAGGACGCTGCCCGCCATCACGCGGCGGCGCGAGATCTTGCTCGAAACCATACGAAACACTCCCTGTCAGAACTGGCTCTCGCTGAAGTGGAGCCTTGACGGCACGCTAGGCCGGGAGTTGTTGCAGAGGCAATGATATTCCGCTTTTCGGTACACAATCGTTAACCATCAGCCGCTATGCTGACCGACCATGAACCGCAGTCTTCGCCACCTCCTGACTATCCTGCTCCTGCTCGCGCCCGGTGCGGCGTTCGGCTGGGGCGCGACCGGGCATGAGTTCGCGAGCGGCGTCGGCGCCGAGATCCTGCCCGAGGAGATTCCCGCCTTCGTGCGCCAACCCGCGGTGATCGCGGAGATCGCCGTGCTCGGCCGTGAGCTCGACCGCTCCAAGGGTACCGGCGATCCGCACGACCGGGAGCGCGACCCCGGCCATTTCGTCAATCTCGACGATTCGCAGCGGGTGGTCGGCGTGCTGACGCTCGACATGCTGCCGCCGACTCGCGAAGCCTACGACACCATCCTGCGCACGCGCAACTTCACGCAGTACAGCGCGGGCTACCTGCCCTACTCGATCGTCGACGGCTGGCAGCAGCTGGCGAAGGACTTCGCTTATTGGCGCGCGGCATCGGTCGGCGCGCGCACCGCAGTCGATCCCTCCGAGCGCGCGTGGTTCGACACCGACCGGCAGCGCCGCGAGACGCTGGTGATCCGCGACCTCGGCGTCTGGAGCCACTATGTCGGCGACGCCAGCCAGCCGATGCACGTCTCGATGCATTTCGACGGCTGGGGCCCGTTCGACAATCCGCGCGACTTCTCGACGAAGCGCGGCCTGCACGCCCGGTTCGAAGGCGCGTTCGTGAAGAGCAACGTGACGCGCGATGCAGTGAAGGCGGCGACGGTGCCCTATCGTGCCTGCACCTGCTCGATCTGGGACCGCATGCGCAGCCTGCTCCTCGCCAGCCAGGCCCAGGTGGTCCCGCTCTACGAGCTCGATCAGAAGGGCGCCTTCGTCGACGGCAACCCGGCCGGCATCGCCTTCGCGACGGCGCGGCTCGCCGATTCGGCATCGGTGCTGCGCGACATGATCGTCGATGCCTGGCGGGCGAGCGAGGACATGACCGTCGGCTATCCGGTGATCCCGTTGCGCGACATCGAATCGGGCAAGCACATCCTCACGCGCGACGATTTCGGCCGCGACTGACGAGCGTCGGCGCAGGGCGCGGCCTATAGTGCCGTCATGACTCTGCAGCGTACCGCCCTGTGGGCGATCGTGGTCGCAGCGACGGTCTACCTGCTGGTCGCGGGCCGCGGGCTGCTGCTGCCGTTCGTGCTGGGCCTGACACTCTGGTACATGATCGATGCGCTGGCCGACGTCTTCGAGCGGCCGTGGCTCAGCCTCAGGATGCCGCGCCCGGTCGCGCTGCTCGTCGCGATCCTGGCGACCAGCGGCCTGGTGTGGGTCCTGGGCCGAACCATCCGCTATAACGTCACCGCCGTGATCGCGGCGCTGCCCGCCTACGAGGGCCGGCTGCAGCGGCTGATCGACCACGGCGCGGTGATGGTCGGCATCGAGCAGGCACCGACCCTGAGCGAGCTGTTCGACCGCCTCAGCCTGGCCGCGACCCTGGGCGGCGTCGCGACGGCCGTCGCGTCGATCGTGAGCGTTGCGGGCATCGTGCTGATCTATGCCGGCTTCCTGTTCGTCGAGCAGGTCCAGTTCCGCCGCAAGCTCGCCGTCCTGGTCAGCCGCGGCGCCCAGCAGGAGCGCCTGCAGTCGGTGCTGCACCGGATCGACCGCGACATCCGCCGTTACGTGCGCATCAAGACCACGCTCGCTACCATAACCTCGGCGCTCGCCTACGCGGTGATGGCCTGGGTCGGGGTCGACTTTGCCGGCTTCTGGGCGGTGATGATCTTCTTCTTCTACTTCATCCCGACCATCGGCTCGATCCTGGCGATCGTGGCGCCGGCGCTGCTGACGCTGGTGCAGTTCGACCATCTCACGCCGTTCCTGATCGTGGCGTTCGTGATCGGCACCCTCCAGATTGTCATGGCCAACGTGATCGAGCCGGCGATCATGGGCCGCTCGCTCAACCTCTCGCCGCTGGTCGTGATCGTCTCGCTGATGGTATGGGGCACGATCTGGGGCGTGGTCGGCATGTTCCTGTGCATGCCGATCATGGTGGTGCTGATGATCGTGTTCGCCCACTTCGAGACGACGCGCCCGGTCGCGGTCCTGCTGTCGGCCGACGGCCATGTCCCGGAGATCGAGGAGTCCGCCGACCGATAACTACGGTTCGGCCGTCGGATCGGCCTGCAGCACCAGCGTGTCGCCGTCGCGCTTCAGCCGCACGAACGGCAGGCTGTCCGGAAACTCCGCGAAGGCGCGATCGACCTCGCCGAACAAGTGGACGTAGAGGCGGCGCTCGGCGGCGTCCGGCGCGACCGGCAGGCGCAGCGGCTCGCGCCAGTCGAGCGCACGCACGCCGCTCTTCTCGGCGCGCTCCTGCGTCTCCTCGCGCACCAGCGTCGCCTCGAAGCGGCCGATCGTGGCGGTGCGTGCGGCCGCGGTGACCGGCTTGGCCCCGACCCGCAGGCAGACCTGGCTGGCGCCCTCGTCCGACGCGAACTCGACCGTGCCGCCGTTCAGCGTCGCGTCACTCATGTCGTCGAGCCAGCCCAGTCGCTCGACGATCACCACGCGCCGGTTCGCCTTGTCGAAACGCCAGCCGGCCGGCGGATCGAAGCAGCGCCGCACCGAGCGCGTCTCGCCGGCTGCCGCGCGCACCATGATCTCGGGCGACATCAGCGTGTTCGACTCCGGCACCATCCAGCGCACCTGCTGGTCGAGCGCGACCGAGCCCGGCCGGTCGGGCAGCACGAGGAACGGCAGCTCGAAGGTCATGACCCGGCCGTCGCGGCGCAGCACCAGCATGGCGACGCTGAGCGCGCTGCGCGTGGCGGAGAGGCCGAACGCGCTCCGCGGCACCGTGAAGTGCAGGCGCTCCGGGCCGACCGTCCCTTCGCCACGCCAGTCGCCGACCGCGAGCGTCGGCGGATCGCTGTCGGACTTGAGATGCACGCCGGCGATCTCGATCTCGACCGGCGGATCGGGCTCGCCCGCCGTCACGAAGGCCGGCGCGTAGACCGGCATCATGGGCGTCACCGCCTCGTGTTTAGCTGGCGGGTCGAAGTGGGTGGTGAGCCTGGAGTCCGCAGGCGGCGCAGCGACATCCGGCGGCACGAGCAGGAGATCGCCACCGTCGCGGCGCGGTGGCACGACCCTGGGCGTGACCTGCAGCACCAGCGGCAGGTCGTCGGTCGGCGCGAGGCCGTCCAGCGCCTTGGCCGCGCGTTCGGCCGCCTCGCGTGCCACGGCCCGCGGGCCCTCGCCGGGCCGACTCATCGCCTCCCCGAGCGCGTCGGTGAGATCGGCCAGCGCGATATAGGCCTGGCGGCGCGGCGCGGTTAGCGCATCGAGCGGCTGGCCCGAATCGAGCGGCAGGCGGACGGCGAGTGCATCGGCCAGCAGGCCGCCAGTGCGCAGCGCCGACAGTAGGCCGACCCGTCCCTCGCCGTCAGCGCGCGCCTGCAGGCCCGCCTGCTCGGTGCGCAGCCGGGCCAGCCGTTCGTCGACGGTCGGCTCACCCGCCCGGGAAACAAGGGGTGCAAGGGCGGCGAGCGCCAGCAGCGTCGCCAGCAGGACCGGCAACGCGCGCATGCATCGTCAGTAGGAGAACAGCACCGGCAGCGGCGACTGCATGATCAGGTGACGCGTCATGCCGCCGAAGATCATCTGCCGCAGGCGGCTCTGCGTGTAGGCGCCCTTGACGATCAGGTCGCAGCCGCCGGCGATCGCGGTGTCGACGATCGTCTGTCCGGCCGTGCGCGTGCCCGGCTTGACGTGCTGGCTGGTGACGTTGAGGCCGTGGCTGCGCAGCGAATCGGCGATCTCCGCCGAGCTCGGCCCCGGCACCATGGCGCCGTCGACGCTCAGCACGTCGATCGCTTCGGCGCGGCTCATCACCGGCATGGCGAGCGAAATCGCCCGCGCGCTCTCGGTCGAGCCGTTCCAGGCGAACAGGATCTTCTTGCCGACCATGCCCGAGAAGCGCGGTGGGACCACCAGGACGGGCCGGCCGGAATCGAACAGCGCGGTCTCGAACACGCTCTCCGGCATCTTTGGCAGCGCCCCGGGCTGGGGCATCACGATCAGGTCGTAGGCCCGGCCGATGATGCCGATCGCAGTCGGTCCGCTGTCGTCCGCCGCGCGCCATTCCGAGGTGAGTCCGAGCGCCCGCGCGTCGAACGCCTGCTTGACCGCGGCGACCCGCTGACGCTCCTCGGCGTCCTCGGCGAGACCGCCGCCGATCGGGGCGCCCATGCCGGCATCGGCCCACGCCATGCTCATCACGCCATAGGACGGTGGCTCGAGCCCGACCAGCCGCGCACCGAAGCCCTTGGCGAGCCTGGCTGCCAGTTCGAAAGCCGCGGGATCTTCCGCCGTCCAGGCCATTGTCAGAATTGACTTCATGACACGCCTTCCCTGTTTTTCCTGTTATCCATGCACGATAACACAAGGGCCGTAGGATGATGCACATGATACAATACGGCCGTTGTATCACTCTTTGTATTCAATAAGTTAGCCGCACTATCTCAGCTGATTGTTGAGATTGGATCGGGTTACCGGTCCAGCGTTGATGTCAGCCTGATCGCCCCGGCCCCCAGAACCCCGGCGGTCCGGGACGCAGGAGCGTAGATCAGCAACATCATTCTTTTGGAGATATTCATGCTGTCCATTTTCCGCCGTCTGATGAAGAACGAGAAGGGTGCCACCGCTATCGAGTATACGCTCATCGCCTCGCTGATCGCCGTCGCCGCCATCGCCGCCATGGGCGCCGTCGGCACCAAGGTGAACGCCGTGCTCAGCAACGTCGCGAGCACGATGAACTAAGCGAACCGAGAGGGTTCAAGAACGGGCGGTCCGGCAACGGGCCGCCCGTTTCGTTTGGGGCTGGTGGCGACAAACCTTACGAACGTTACAGGCAACCGATGCAGATCAGATACAGTTCCCTCGCCCTCCTGGTCTGCCTGGCCGCCATCACCATCCTGATCGAGCTGCCCAGTCCTTAGGAAGCGGGCCTTGAAAAATCAGGCGATCGCCGCCGCGGTCGGCACGACCCAGGCGAAGCGATCCGACAGCGCTGCCAGCGTGATGCGGTTGATCGCCGCCGCATCGACCGTCGCATCGCCCGTCGCATCCGGGAGATCACGCGTCGCCACCGTGTCGGCGGCGATCGTGCTCATGAAGCCGTGGTCGGTCGCCGAGCGCACCGTCGCCGACACGCACATGTGGGTCATGAAGCCGCCGACGATCAGGTTCTTGCGGTTCGCCGCCGCCAGGTGCTTGGCCAGCTCGGTGCCGGTGAACGCGTTGGGCAGGCCCTTGTCGAGCACGATCTCATTGCCGCGCGGCGTCAGCGCCTTGACGATCTCATAGCCGGTCGACGACGGATTGAACGCCTTGCCCTTGGTCTGATGGCGCACGTGGATGACCGGGGCACCGGCGACCCGCGCCTTCTCCAGCAGGACGGCGAGCGCGTCGACCGCAGGACCGACGCCGGTTAGCGGCAGCAGTCCGTCTGTGTATTCGCGCTGCGCGTCGATGATCAACAACACGCCATCGGCCATCGTCGCCGGCGCCGGCGCTACTCCCGACATCTGCAGCATGGTCATCGCCATGTGTCACCCCTACTCCACCACGGTTGTGAAAAGCCCGATTGCATCAACG
>DASXQC010000775.1:0-24733 GCA_036493235.1 Reyranella sp. | reverse complement strand
GATCAACTGCACGTAGTCGTCGGCCGCGACCGCCAGTCCCTTCAGTAGCGTGCTCACCGGGATCGCGCGGTAGGTCATCGACCGCCGGTAGACCGGGTCGTCGATCGTGACGGTGCGTGTTGCCGGATCGGCCAGCAGCGCGGCGGCGCTCACGGTCTTCTCGGTCTGCCGGTCGGCGATGCGCAGCGACTGCGCGGCAGCCGTTGTAGCGAGCAGCCAGACCAGGAGGAAGGCGAGGGCGCCGCGGCCGATCATGCGGTGATGGTTTGCCCGCCGATGCGATGGTCCTTCAGCACCTCTGGCCGGAAGGCGAGGCCGTGGCCGGGCCGTTCGGGCGGGGTCATCATGCCGTTCTTGTTGGGCAGGATCGGCTCGATCCAGAGATCGTCGTTCCAGGTCATGTATTCGGCCCAGCTTGCGTTGGGAATCGAGGCGAGCAGGTGGATCATGTGCTCATGGAAGAGATGCGGCGCGATCTTGATGCCCCACGGCTCGGCGGCCGCCGCGATCTTGCGCAACTCAGTGTAGCCGCCGCGCATCGGGTCGGGCTGCAGGATCGGTATGGGATGCGGCGCTTCCAAGAACGGCCGCAGGTCGTTGCGGCCGAAATGGCTCTCACCGCCGACGATGCGGGTCTTGAGCGCCGCAGCAATGCGTCGGTAGCCGGCGAAGTCCTCGGCCACCACCGGCTCCTCGAGCCAGTAGGGATCGAACTCGTCGATGCGGTGGCCGGCCTGGATCGCAGTGTCGGCGTCCCAGCCCATGTTGACGTCGATCATGATCTCGACGCCGCTGCCCATTGCCTCGCGCATCGCCTTCACGTTGAGCACGTCCTCGCGCCACGGCCGGATGTGGGCGACCTGCATCTTGATCGCCTTCAGCCCCATGGCCGTGAATTCCTTCGCACGGGCGATCATGCCGTCGCGGCCTAGGCCGCGGAAAACGCCCGAGCCGTAGGCCGGCACCTCGCTGCGCGCGGCGCCCCACAGCCGGAACAGCGGCAGGCCGGCGCGCTTGCCGACGATGTCCCACAACGCCATGTCGACCGCGCTCTGGGCGAACACGGTGACGCCCATGCGGCCCAGCCAGAAGTTGTTCTTGTAGAGGGTCTGCCAGATTGCCTCGACCTCGGTAGCGTCTCGTCCCAGCACATGCGGTGCGATCAGCTCCTTCATGCAGGCATCGATCGTCTGCAGGCCGCCGCGCAGCGGATGAAGGTAGCTCATGCCGATCAGGCCACCCTGGGTCTCGATCTCCAGCACGTAGATCTCGCGCGGGCCGGGCGGCACGACGCCGGCGGCCGGCGGCGGCCCGTTCCACGGCACCCGCAGCAGGGTCGACCGCATTTGCGTGATGGTGGTGGG
This sequence comes from Reyranella sp., assembly GCA_036493235.1. Lineage (GTDB taxonomy): Bacteria > Pseudomonadota > Alphaproteobacteria > Reyranellales > Reyranellaceae > Reyranella. The sequence goes on along the minus strand of DASXQC010000775.1, from coordinate 23,369 downwards.
CGTGGTCATCAGGCATAACTCCCGCGTCTTTGCCTCACTATGATGCCCGCCCAATGACTTCGTCCAACCGCGTCTACCTGTTCGACACCACCTTGCGAGATGGCGCCCAGACCCAGGGCGTCGACTTCACGGTCGCGGACAAGGCGGCGATTGCACGCGAGCTCGACCTGCTGGGCGTCGACTACATCGAGGGTGGCTGGCCGGGCGCCAACCCGACCGACGATCGCTTCTTCGCCGATCCGCCGTCGTTCCAGAACGCGAAGTTCGTGGCTTTCGGCATGACCCGCCGCGCCGGGCGCAGCGCCGCCAACGATCCAGGACTCAACGCAATCCTGCAGACCCGGGCGCGCACCGTTTGCATGGTCGGCAAGACCTGGGACTTCCATGTTGACGTCGCGCTCGAGCTCGATCGCACCGAGTATATCGACATGATCGGCGATTCGATCGCCCATGCGAAGACCCGCATGGACGAGGTGATGTTCGACGCCGAGCATTTCTTCGACGGCTACAAGGCCAACCCCGACTATGCGATGGCCTGCCTCGAGGCGGCCGAGGCGAACGGTGCGCGCTGGCTGGTGCTGTGCGACACCAACGGCGGCACGCTGCCGCACGAGATCGAGCGAATCGTCGGCGAGGTCACCAAGAAGATCCCCGGCGACCGCCTCGGCATCCACACCCACAACGACACGGAGAATGCCGTCGCCAATACTTTGGCCGCGGTGCGTGCCGGCGTGCGCCAGGTGCAGGGGACGATCAACGGGCTGGGCGAGCGCTGCGGCAATGCCAACATGATCTCGCTGATTCCCAACCTGGTGCTGAAGATGGGCTTCGACACCGGGCTGAAGGACGGCGCGATGGCGCGGCTCACGCACCTGTCGCGCCTGCTCGACGATCGTCTGAACGTCGGCACCAACCGCAGCGCCGCTTACGTCGGCACGCGCGCCTTCGCCCACAAGGGCGGGCTGCACGTCTCGGCAGTCGAGAAGGATCCCAAGACCTACGAGCACGTCGATCCCGAGACAGTCGGCAATTCGCGCCTCATCGTGGTCAGCGATCAGGCCGGCCGCTCCAACATCATGGCGCGCTTCCGCCAGATCGGGCTGGAGGTCGACCCCAAGAACCCGGGCGTCGCCCGGCTGCTCGAGATCGTCAAGGAGCGCGAGGCGGAGGGCTACGCCTATGACGGCGCCGACGCTTCCTTCGAGCTGCTGGCTCGCCACGAGCTGCACACCGTGCCCGACTACTTCGCGCTGCAGAGCTTCCGCGTCCTGGCCGAGCGCCGCGTCAACGCCCGCGGCCAGCTGATCGCGATGTCGGAGGCGACGGTGAAGCTCGACGTGGCCGGCCGCCGCGCGATGGAGGTGGGCGAGGGCAATGGCCCGGTGAACGCGCTGGATGCTGCGTTGCGGAAGGCCTTGGTCCCCGTCTATCCCGAGCTGACCGACATGCGCCTGGTCGACTTCAAGGTGCGCATCCTCGACTCCGCCGGCGGCACTGCGGCAACAACGCGCGTCATGATCGAGAGCGCTGACGGCAAGGGCCGCCGCTGGTCGACCATCGGCGTGTCGCCCAACATCGTCGATGCCTCGTACAACGCCCTCTACGACGCGATTACGTACAAGCTGTTCCGGGACGGCGCGGCACCGGCAACCGGCGGTCAAGGAAGCGGTACGGTCAGCAGTACCGCTAGGCTGACATAGCCAGCCATGTTCCGCCGTTGGTTGACGGTCGGGGCCGCTCGGCAGACCATATGTAGATAATGGACGGCGAACAGCTCCCGCCTCAGGCACCGCCTATCGCGGTTGAGCCTCCTCCGATTGCGGTCCCGCGCCGGCCGCGTGTCGGCGGACGAAGAATTGCGCGCGTCCTCATGTGGTCGCTGCCGTTTCTGGCGGGCGGTGCGGCGCTGTTTTTCTGGGTGACGTCCGGCCGGTATGTCGAGACGGACAACTCCTACGTCAAGGGTGACCGCGTCTACATGGCCACCGAGCTCAGTGGCCCGATCGTCGAGGTCGCGGTCAAGGAGAACCAGCACGTCTCGCGGGGCCAGCTGATCTATCGACTCGACGACACGCCCTATCGCCTGGCGCTCGCCAAGATCGAGGCGGACATCGACATCCAGCGCGCCGAGATCCGCAGCTTGCGCGCGCAGTGGCGCACCAAGCGCGAGGACATCAAGGCGGCGCAGAGCCAGCAGACCTACGCCCAGGCGGACTTCGAGCGCCAGAAGGACCTCGCCGACCGCAAGTTCGCGCCGGTCGCCAAGCTCGACGAATCGCGCATGGGAGCCGAGGTCGCGCGCCAGCGCATCTCCTCGCTGGAGGAAGACCTGCAGCGCATCGAGGCGCAGCTCGCCGGCGATCCCAAGATCAAGGTCGACGATCATCCGCGTGTGAAGCAGATGCTGGCGGCCCGCGAGGAAGCGCTGCTCAACCTGCGCCGCACCACCATCGAGGCGCCGATGGACGGCATCGTCTCCAAGGTGCTGGTGCCGGGCAGCTTTGCCGTGATGGGCGTGCCGTCGGTTGCCGTGGTCGCCGACAGCGACCTCTGGATCGAGGCCAATTTCAAGGAGACCGAGCTCACCCGCGTGCGGGTCGGCCAGCCGGTCACCATCTCGGTCGACACCTATCCGGACGTGAAGTGTACCGGCAAGGTGACGTCGCTTGCCTCGTCGACCGGCGCCGAGTTCTCCGTGCTGCCGCCGCAGAACGCGACCGGAAACTGGGTCAAGGTCGTGCAACGCATCCCGCTGCGCACCTCCGTGCAATGCCCTGAAGGCGCGCCGCCGCTGCGTGTCGGCATGAGCACGACCATCGAGATCGACACCGGCCATCGTCGCTCGTTCGGCGACCTCCTGAAGAGCATCGGCCTCTAGAGGGGCCCGGTGACCGCCGACCAGCTCCGCCGTCGTCGCTGGCTCACCGTCGTGGTCATGATGGCCACGATCATGCAGGCGCTCGACGGCACGATCGCCAACGTGGCGCTGCCCAACATGCAGGGCTCGCTGTCGGCCACCCAGGAGCAGGTCGCCTGGGTGATCACCTCCTATATCGTGTCGGCAGCCATCGCGACGCCGCTCGCCGGCTTCTGCGCCGTGCGCTTCGGCGTGCGGCGCATCCTCGTGTCTTCGGTCATCGGCTTCACCATCGCCTCGATGCTGTGCGGCGCCGCGCAGACACTGCCGCAGCTGGTGATGTTCCGCGTCATGCAAGGCGTCTGCGGCGCATCGTTGGTGCCGCTTTCCCAGACGCTGATGATGGAGGCCTACACCCGCGAGGAGCAGGGCAAGGCGATGGCGATGTGGGGCGTCGGCACGATGCTCGGGCCGATCACCGGCCCGACGCTCGGCGGCTGGCTGACTGACGAGTATTCCTGGCGCTGGGTGTTCTACATCAACCTGCCGGTCGGCATCCTGTGCACGATCGGCCTGATGATCCTGATCAAGAACAAGGCGAGCGACAATCCGCGGCCGTTCGACCTGCTGGGCTTCACCCTGCTGTCGATCTGCATCGGCACCTTCCAGCTGCTACTTGACCGCGGCGAGACGGTCGACTGGTTCGGCGCCAGGGAGATCGTCGTCGAGGCGGTAGTGGCGGGTGTTGCCGCCGGCATGTTCGTGCTGCACATGCTGTCGGACGATCATCCCTTCCTGCCGCGCGACCTGTTCAAGGACCGCAACCTGATGCTGGGGATCTGCTTCACAGCCGTCACTGGCCTGTTGATGATCGTCACGGCGACCCTGCTGCCGCCGTTCCTGCAGCAGCTCAAGGGCTACCCGGTCTTCACCACCGGCATCGTCATGGCGCCGCGCGGCGTCGGCACGATGATCTCGATGTTCTGCGTGGCACGCATCATCGGCCGGGTCGATGCGCGCTGGCTGATCGCGATCGGCCTCAGCCTGTGCGGCCTCTCGCTCTATGACATGACGCTGTTCACGCTCGACGTCGACGAGGGCCGTGTGATCTGGAACGGCTTCCTGCAGGGCGTCGGGCTGGGGCTGGTGTTCCCGCCGCTCACCACGCTCGCCTTCGCCACCGTGCCTGCGCGCATCCGCACCGAGGCGGCGGCGATGAACGCCCTGATGCGCAATCTCGGCGCCTCGATCGGCGTCGCCGCGCTGGTCGCGCTGCTCGACCGCAACATCCAGATCAATCGCTCGGAGATGGCCGAGCACCTCACGGTGTTCAGTCCGCACTGGCGGCTCGGCAGCATCCCGATGCAGAACGGCGTGCCGATCAGCCGCGAGCGACTGATCGACTACTGGACGCCGCTCACGGGCGGCTACCCTTTCGGCTCGGTGCCGACCGACGATCCCAACAAGCTGATCGGCATGTGGTCCGAGGAGCTCAGCCGGCAGGCCTCGACCGTCGCCTACCTCAACGACTTCCGCGTGCTCGCCGTCGCCACGATGGTGTTCATCCCGCTGCTCTTCTTCATGCGGCGGCAGGCGATGCTGGCGAAACCAAGCCGCCGCTAGCGGCCCAGCACCTCTCCATCGACGCGCAGCGCTCTGATCGTCGTGCCGCCATCGGGGCGGACGGCGAGATCGGCCGTCAGCGAGCCCGGCCGCTCGCGCATCAGCGTCTCGAGATCGCTCGCCCGTGCTTCTGGCACGTAGAACTGGATCCCGCCGTCGCCGCTATCGAGGCCAGCCGGCGCGAAGCGGGACGGCGCACGGGCGTGTCCGGCGATCACCAGCCTGCAGTCGACATCGGTCCGGTCTCCGGCCTTCCAGCCGGCCAGGAAGCGCACGCGCGGCTTGGCCGTTTCCGCCAGCACGCAGAGAGCGCCGTCGGCGACCTGATAATCCTCGACTGACGGCGGGCGCTCCCAGTCCCAGTCCATCTGGGCCCGGATGTAGTGGCCCCGCAGCAGGTCGCGCGGATCGAAGCCGGTCAGCGGCACGGACAGGACGTGGGCGTTGGCCCGCAACTGTTCCTGCCGTCCGACCAGCCCGGCGAGGGCGAGCACCGGCAACGCCAGCGCGACGATTACCGCGACGAGAAAGTTGCGGCTCATGGGACCGCTCCGCTGGTCCGGCGCGCCACGCCGCGGGTCAGGCGCCAGCCCACCGCGGCCAGCACCAGGCAGAGCCCGCCGCCACCGATCAGGCCGAGGCCGGTGGCGGTCAGGCCGCCGATCGCCTCGAAGTAAAGGATCAGGAGACGCAGGCCGACCATGGTAAAGGCGAGGCCGAACAGCCCGCGTCGGCTGGCCCGCGCTGCCGCAGCGCCGATGCCGATCCAATAGACAATGAAGAGCAGGGCGCGCACGAGATCGCCGCTCTTCCCGCCCATGGGCGCGACGGCCAGGCCGAGCGACCAGATCACCAGGCTGCCGACCAGCAGCGAGAGGAGAGGAATGCGTTCGTCGCGCTCGCCGCCGAGCCATACGGCAATGGCGGCCGGCAGGGTCGCCAGTGTCGCGAGGACGATCGGCCCGGGCAGCGGGATGTTTCGGTGGGAGTCGATCCAGCCGATGGAGACGGTGACGGTACAGGCGGCAATCAACCCAGCCCAGGCCAGTCGTTCCATCAGGCCGGCTTGCTCGCGCGCCGGTGGCCAGAGGCCGCGCAGGATCGCGAGCACGATCGTCGCGCAGGCGGCCAGGTAGCCCATCAGCGCGAGTTGATAGCTGGAAGCCGATGCGTCGCTGAAATAGGCGAAGAGACCCTCCAATGCCTCATCGGCGACGAACCACGTTGTCACGGCAGCGATGACCCATATCGTGCCGGTCAGCCGCGAAGTGGAGGTGAGGGCAAGGAACGGCGTGGTCAGCGCCAGCCATAGGGCGAGCGCTCGCCAGGGTGCGCTCTGCAGCTGATACACTTGGCCGATCAGGGCGATGCCGGTCAGCACCAGCCCGAACAGCGTCAGCGCCGCGAGCTCGCGCAACCACGGCCAATCGCGCCGCCAGCTGACGAACACGGCGACCGCGCAGGCGGCAGTCAGGCCGAGATCGACCGCGAGCTTCAGCCAGGCCGGGATGTCCTCCCAGTTGGCGCCGACGATCGCCATGATGCCGAGCGACAGCGCAAGGGCCCCCATGCCTGCCACGGCCCAGAGAAAGACCGGACGGCGGTGGGCGGCTTCCCAGGCGACAATGCGCGCGGCTGTATCGCTGTCGATCAGACCTGCTGCCCGCCACCGCCGCGTGAAGTGCTCGGCGATCACGACAGCCATGATTGCCCGGCGAGGGCGGCGTTGCACGAGTCGAATTGTATCGCGCGGCGCGCTATAGCGGCGGCAATGGGTAGGTCCTCAAAAGGAAAGGCGACCGGCGGGCTGGCGCCGGTGATCATCCTGGTGCGGCCGCAGCTGGGCGAGAATATCGGCATGGCGGCGCGCGCCATGCTGAATTGCGGCCTGTCTGAACTGCGCCTCGTGGCGCCGCGCGACGGCTGGCCCAATGACAAGGCGCAGCGTGCGGCTTCCGGCGCAGACGTCGTGCTCGACAACGCCGACGTGTTCGACAGCGTGGCCGAGGCGGTGACCGGCCTGCAGCGCGTGGTCGCCACCACCGCGCGCACGCGCGAGCTGGTGCAGCGGATCGTGACCGCGCGGCGCGCGGCAACCGACATGCGCGGCTGGATCGCTTCGGGCGAGCGGGTCGGCATCCTGTTTGGACCCGAGCGCACGGGGCTGGAGAACGACGACGCGGTGCATGCCGACACCGCGCTCACCATCCCGCTCAACCCGCAATTCTCCTCGCTCAACGTCGCGCAGGCAGTGCTGCTGGTTTCCTATGAGTGGATGACTTCGGGCGATACCTCGCCCGAGGAGAGGATGGCCGAGCATGCGACACGCCCCGCCAACAAGGACGAGTTGCAGAACCTGTTCGATCATCTCGAGCGGGCGCTCGATCAGTCGGGTTTCCTGCGCCACAAGGCGATGCGGCCGGCGATGGTCAACAATCTCCGCGCGTTGCTGCAGCGGGCCGCCATGACCGAGCAGGAAGTGCGGACCTTCCACGGCGTCATCAAGTTTCTGAGCAAGAGCAAGCACGAGGAATAGGGGCATGACCAACACCGCCAAGGTTTCCTGGGTCGACGGCGCGCTGTTCGTCGCCGAAGGCGGCAGCGGCCACACCATCACCATGGACGGCGCCGCCGACATCGGCGGCCGCAACCTCGCCTCGCGGCCGATGGAGGTGATGCTGATGGGCATGGGCGGCTGCACCGCGATCGACGTGGTCTCGATGCTGAAGAAGCAGCGCCAGGATATCGAAGGCGTCGAGGTCTCGCTGTCGGGCGAGCGGGCCACCGAGCACCCGATGGTCTACACCGAGGTGAAGCTCGTCTACACGGTCCGCGGCCGGAAGCTGAACCGGGCGCTGGTCGAGCGGGCGGTGTCGCTCTCAGACGAAAAATACTGCTCGGCGACTGCCATGTTCAAAAAGACGGCCAAAGTCACCCATGAGGTGGTGCTGGTCGAAATCTGATCTTGCCGGAGCGCGGGCGTCCCGCCGCCCAAGATCATGAGCGGGCGGACGCCCGCGCTCCGGCAAGATATTGATTCCAAAAGAGAATCGCCTGCTTGACTGGCGCGGTTTCGCCAGTATGTTCCGCGCTTCTTCCGGAGAATGTGGTTGCGGGCCAATTGGGTCCTCATCCCGCCCCAGCCCTGTGCTGGATCAAGGCCTATCCGGACACAACAGAGAAGAAGGAGCGTTGCGTGAGCAAACGCGAGAATTCGAAGTACAAGATCGACCGCCGCCTCAGGGTCAACCTGTGGGGCCGTCCGAAGTCCCCGATCAACAAGCGCGAATACGGTCCCGGCCAGCACGGCCAGGGACGCCAGAAGCCGACCGACTATCGCCTGCAGTTGATGGCGAAGCAGCGGCTCAAGGGCTACTACGGTTCGGTGTCCGAACGGCAGCTGCGCCGCTACTACCTCGAGGCGGTCCGCCGCAAGGGCGACACCGGTGAAAACCTCGTCGAGATCCTCGAGCGCCGCCTGGACGCCGTGATCTACCGCATGAAATTCGCCATCACCGTGTTTGCCAGCCGCCAGCTGGTCAGCCACGGCCACGTCAAGGTGAACGGCCGCCGGGTGAACATTGCGTCGTACCTCGTGAAGGACAACGACGTCATCGAGCTGACGAGCAAGGCCAAGGAAATGGTCCGGGTGATCGAGTCGACCCAGTCGGCCGAGCGCGACGTGCCGGAATACGTCAATGCGGACCACAAGGAGATGAAGGGCACTTTCGTCCGCGGGCCCAAGCTCGCCGATGTGCCGTACCCGGTCCAGATGGAGCCGTCGCTGGTCGTCGAGTACTACAGCCGCTGACCGGACGTTTTTCCCGCATTCCACCGAATTTCCTGCATTTCCACCGAAAAACCCGCCCTTTGTGGCGGGTTTTTTGCGTCTAATGCGCCGCAAAGGGCGGGATGTCACTGTGCGGGCCCGAACCGCCCGTCTATAATCTTCACAGGGGCTTCGGGGAGTCTTTAGGAATGCGTTTGGTCCGTTGGGCGGCTCTTGCCGCCGTGGCGGTGGTGGTCTGTGGCGCGGCTTGGCAATACCGCGATCATGTGGCGACGAAGCTCGGCTTCGGCGTCCCGGCCGCTGCCGCGGAGAAGGCATCCAGTCCGGCCGCTGCTGCGCAACCGCAAGGTCGCCGCGGGCGAGCCAATCCCGGCGGGCCGATCCCCGTCGTCCTCACTGTCGCTTCACCAAAGTCGATGCCGATCATCATCGAGGCCGTGGGCACGGTGCAGGCGATCGCCTCGATCCAGCTCAAGTCGCGCATCGACAGCCAGATCATGAAGGTCAATGTCGAGGAGGGCGCGCTCGTCAAGGAAGGCGACCTGCTGTTCGAGCTCGACGCGCGCACGCTGAAGGCGCAGCTCGCCCAGATCGAGGCGCAGATCCGCAAGGACAAGGCGCAGGTCGAGCAGGCCAAGCGCGATTCGACGCGCGCCGACGACCTGCTGACCAAGGGCGCCGGCACCGTGGTGACGCGTGACACCAACGTCACCAACCAGAAGGCGCTGGAGGCGCAGCTCGAATCCGACGAGGCGATGCGCCAGAACATTCTGACGCAGATCAGCTACACCGAGATCCGCGCGCCGGTGTCGGGCCGCATCGGCTCGATCCCCAACAAGGCCGGCACGACGCTGCGTGTCGCCGACAACACCGCGACGGCGGTGCTTGCCACCATCAACCAGGTCGATCCGATCTTCGTGAGCTTCGCCGTACCGCAGGTCTTCCTGCCTGACATTCGCGGCGCCATGGCCAAGGGCCCGGTCAAGGTGAACGCGGTGATCGACGACGCGCACAAGCAGCCCGGCACCATCGCCTTCATCGAGAACACGGTCGATCCGATGACCGGCACGGTGACGGCCAAGGCGCGTATCGCCAACGCCAACGAAGGGTTGTGGCCCGGCCAGTTCATCAAGGCCGAGGTTGTGCTGGGCGTCGAGGCCAACGCGCTCGCCGTGCCGACGCCGGCCGTCCAGCTCGGGCCGCAGGGCCCATACATCTTCGTGGTCAAGGCGGACAACGTCGCCGAGGTCCGCCCGATCACCGTAAGCCGCACCCAGGTCGGCGAGACGGTCGTCAGCAGCGGCCTGAAGGCCGGGGAGAAGGTCGTGGTCGAGGGCCATCTGCGCCTGGTGAACGGCGCCACGGTGGCGGAGAAGCCGGCACAGAACGAGGCGCCCAAGCCCACGCAGCCGCGCGGCTAGGAACTCTCCCATGTCCGCCATCTGCATTCGCCGCCCGGTGATGACCATCCTGGTGATGGCGTCGTTCATCATCGCCGGCATCTTCGGCTACAAGAACCTGCCGATCGCTGCCGTGCCGCGCGTCGACTTCCCGACCATCCAGGTCCAGGCGCAGCTGCCGGGCGCCAGCCCCGAGACGATGGCCGCGTCGGTCGCCTCGATCCTCGAGCGCCAGTTCTCCAACATCGCCGGCGTGACGGCGATGACCTCGACCAGCTCGCTCGGCAACACATCGATCGTCCTGCAGTTCGACCTCAACCGGAATATCGACGGCGCGGCGCTCGACGTGCAGTCGCAGATTTCGGCCGCCATGCGGCGCCTGCCGGTGGAGCTGCCGACGCCGCCGAGCTTCCGCAAGGTCAACCCGGCTGACTACGCAATCCTGTTCCTGGCGCTCAAGTCGTCGCAGACGAAGCTGAGCGATATCGACGCCTTCGCCACGCGCGCCATCCTGCCGCGCATCTCGACCCTGTCCGGCGTGGCCCAGGTGGTGATCTTCGGCACCCAGAAACGCGCCGTGCGGGTGCGCGCCAACCTCGACCAGCTCGCGGTGCGCGGCCTCACCCTGCAGGAGCTGCAGAACGCGATCGTCGCGGCGAACTCGACCAAGCCGCTCGGCGCGATTGCCGACCAGCGCCAGAGCGCGATCCTCGACGCGACCGGCCCGATCAACGTGGCGGCCGACTACATGCCGGTGATCGTCGCCTTCCAGAACGGTGCGCCGGTGCGCATCTCCGACGTCGCGACCGCGATCGACTCGGTCGAGAACGACAAGATCGCGAGCTGGCTCGACGGCACGCGTGCCATCCTGCTCGCCGTCTACCGCCAGCCCGATGCCAACACCGTCGAGGTGGTCGATCGTGTCAAGGCGATGATGCCGGCCATCCAGGTCGAGCTGCCGCCAGGCGTCGACATCTCGATCCTGAACGACCGCTCGGTCTCGATCCGCGACGCCATCGAGGACGTCCAGTTCACGCTCTGCCTGGCCGGCGTGCTGGTGATCATCGCGATCTACTTCTTCCTGCGCAGCTTCCGCGCCACGCTGATCCCGGCGATCGCGCTGCCGATCTCGGTGATCGGCACCTTCGCCGGCATGTACGTCCTGGGTCATTCGATCGACAACATCTCGCTGCTGGCCCTGACGCTCGCGGTGGGCTTCGTGGTCGACGATGCGATCGTCATGCTGGAGAACATCGTCCGCCACATCGAGGCCGGCGAGAAGCCGATGGACGCCGCCTTCAAGGGGTCCAGGGAGGTCGGCTTCACTATCGTGTCGATGACCCTGTCGCTGGTTGCGGTGTTCATCCCGGTGCTGTTCATGGGCGGCGTGGTCGGCCGCATGTTCAACGAGTTCGGCCTGGTCATCTCGATGGCCATCCTGATCTCGGGCATCACGTCGCTGACCCTGACGCCGATGCTGTGCTCGCGGCTGCTGCAGCCGATCGACCATCACGAAAAGCACAACTTCCTGCTGCGCTCCTTCGAATGGAGCTTCAAGAAGGTCACCGAGGGCTATGGCTGGGCGCTGCGCCGGACGGTGGCAATGCCGAAGCTGGTACTGCTGCTGACGCTGTGCACCTTCGCCATCACCTACGTACTGTTCATCAATATCCCCAAAGGCTTTTTCCCGTCGGAGGATATCGGCCAGATCAGCGCCTCGACGGTCGGGCCCGACGATGCGTCGTTCGATGCCATGGTGGCGCGGCAGGCCGTGCTGGCGGAGATCCTGAAGCGCGATCCCGACGTCGTCACCGTGATGTCGACGGTTGGCGGCGGCAACGCCGCGAACACCGTGAACTCGGGTCGCATCTTCATCACGCTGCGCGACAAGACCGAGCGCAAGGCGACGGCGCTCGAGGTGATCGCCCGGCTGCGCCGCGCGACCAGCTCGGTGCCCGGCATCAACATCTTTTACCAGCCGATCCAGTCGATCAACATCGCGACCACGCAGACGCGCGCGCAGTACCAGTTCGGCATGCGCTCGAGCGATCTCAATGCGCTGCGCACCTACGCGCCGATGATGGAAGAGCGCATGAAGCGCCTGACCAACGTCCTCGACGTCAACTCCGACCTGCAGATCCGCGCACGCCAGACCTCGATCGAGATCGACCGCGACGTCGCCTCGCGCCTCAACCTCTCGGTCGACCAGATCCGACTGCTGCTCTATTCCGCCTTCGGCACGCGCCAAGTGTCGACCATCTACGCGCCCGACGATACCTACCAGGTGATCCTCGAGGCCGATCCTAAGTACGCCGACACCAGCGAGGTACTGCGCCGGATCATGATCCGCACGCCGACCGGAGGTCTGGTGCCGCTCGATACGGTGGCGAAGAAGGTCGACAAGCCGACCTCGCTCACCGTCAACCACATCGCCCAGCTGCCGGCCGTCATGATCTCCTTCAACCTGGCGCCCGGCGTGGCGCTGGGCGAGGCGGTGAAGTCGATCCAGGAGCTCGCCGCCGAGGTCGGGCTGCCACCGCAGATCGCCACCAGCTTCGAGGGCAGCGCCCAAGTCTTCCAGCAGGCCGTCGCCAACCAGGGGCTACTGCTGTTCGCCGCGGTGCTGGTGATCTACATCATCCTCGGCATCCTCTACGAGAACTTCGTCCACCCGCTGACCATCCTGTCGGGTCTGCCGTCGGCCGGCATTGGCGCGCTGCTGACGCTCGAGCTGTTCGGGCTCGATCTCAGCGTGATTGCCATGATCGGCATCATCATGCTGATCGGCATCGTCAAGAAGAACGCCATCATGATGGTCGACTTCGCGCTGGTGCGGCGCGCCCAGGGCGCATCGGCGCAGGACGCGATCGTCGAAGCGGCGCTGCTGCGTTTCCGCCCGATCATGATGACCACGACCTGCGCGCTGCTCGGCTCGCTGCCGATCGCGCTCGGCGCGGGCGCAGGCGCGGAGCTGCGCCAGCCGCTCGGCGTCGCCGTGGTCGGCGGCCTGCTGGTGTCGCAGTGCCTGACGCTGTTCATCACGCCCGTCGTCTACACGTGGTTCGACCGCCTGCTCGGAGTGAAGTTCGGCGACATCCGCTTCTTCGGCCGCAAACGCGCCAGGCCTGCCGCCCAAGCCGCCGAATAGCCCGACATGAGCGACGATATCGGCGCGTTTGTCCCCGGTCCGCGGATCCATATCGAGGGCCGAGTCGGGGGACCGCTCGCGGGCCTCACCTTCGCCGCCAAGGACCTGTTCGACGTCGCTGGCGTGCCGACCGGCGGCGGCAATCACGACTGGCCGACCGGCCGGCCGATCCCGGCCAAGCATTCGTGGGCGGTGCAGACGCTGCTCGACGGCGGTGCCACGCTGATCGGCAAGACCATCACCGACGAGGTCTCGCTCGGCATCCTGGGCGAGAACGCCTTCGACGGCACGCCGAAGAACGTCCGTGCGCCGGGTCGTGTGCCGGGCGGCTCGTCATCGGGCTCGGCGGCAGCGGTTGCGGCGGGAATTTGCGACACCGCGCTCGGCACCGACACCGGCGGATCGGTGCGCGTGCCGGCGAGCTTCTGCGGCCTCTACGGCATCCGCCCGACGCACGGCCGGATCGACACGACCGGCATGCTGCCCCAGGCGCCGACATCGGACACGACGGGCTGGTTCGCGCGCGATGCCGAGACCTTTGCCAAGGTGTCGGCGGTCATGCTGGGTGAGCCGATCCCGCATGGGCGGCCGACCTGCCTGGTGATCGCGGTCGACACCTTCGGCTTCGCCGATCCCGGCGTCGCCAAGGCGCTGCATCCGTTGGTGAACCGGCTCGCCGCCGTGATCGGCCATTGCCGCGAGGACATCATGGCGCCGCAGGGCCTGTCGATGTGGGCTCGCGCGCAACGCAGCCTGCAGCCGGTCGAGGCCTACGATACCTTCAAGCCGTGGCTCGACGCGCGCAATCCGCGCTTCGCCTTCTCGGTCGCGCGCAATCTGGTGTTGGGCTCGATGATTCCCGCGGCCGAGCAGAGCTTCGCCAGGCTGATGCGCCAGGAAGTGCGCGGGCGGATGGCGCATCTGCTGCCCGAGGGCACCATTCTCTGCCTGCCGACCACGCCGTTCCCGGCGCCGCTTGCCGGTCAGCCGCTGTCCGTCATCGATCCGCTGCGCGATCGCATCACCTGCCTCTGTGCGCAGGGCGGATTGGCGGGCCATCCGCAGGTCAACATTCCCGGCGCAACCGTTGACGGCCTGCCGGTCGGTCTGTCCATCATCGGCCCGCGGGGCAGCGACGCCAGCCTGGTGGCTGTGGCGCGCGCCCTCGAGGCGGCTCAGTGACGGATTTCACGCCCAACATTCCCGAAGTCGTCGCCGAGGTGGCGGCGCTGTTCGAGCGCTACGAGCAGGCGCTGATCGACAAGAACGTCGACGTGCTCGACGCCACCTTCTGGAACAGCCCCTATACCATTCGCCTGGCCAATGCCGAGCACGGCTACGGCTTCGACCGCATCCACGCCCATCGCAAGGCGCGCCCGCCGGGGCCCGGCACCAAGGAGAAGCGCCTGCGCCTCGACGTCGTGACGCTCGGACGCGACACGGCCACCGTCACGGTGGTCTACAAGGTGCGCGGTCGCGACATGACCGGGCGGCAGATGCAGACCTGGGTGCGCTTTCCCGATGTCGGCTGGAAGGTGATCGCGGCCCACGTCTCGATGATCGCGGAGCAGCCTGTTCTGTAAATAAGAGTTGGAGGAAATCATGGCGGCAGAAGCCACGCCCACGCTTGGCAATGTGATCGCGCCCAATCTGGATTGGGTGGCCAAGACCACCGAAGCGGCGCTGGAGCCCGATCTGCCGATCGTCGACCCGCACCACCATCTGTGGCAGCGCGCGGGCAACGACTACATGTTCCACGACCTGCTGGCCGACACCCAGACCGGCCACAACATCGTCGGCACCGTCTTCGTCGACTGCCATTCGATGTATCGCAAGGAAGGCCCGGCGGAACTGCGCTGCACCGGCGAGACCGAGTTCGCCAACGGCATCGCGGCGATGAGCGCCTCGGGCATCTACGGCAACCTGCGCGCCTGCCAGGGCATCGTCAGCCACGTCGACCTGCGCATGGGAGCGAAGGCCGGCGCGGTGTTCGACGCCCAGATCGCTGCCGGCAACGGCCGCTTCAAGGGTATCCGCTACCAGACCGGCTGGGACGCCGATCCGGGCATCCGCAACTCGCGCACCGACCCGACATCGGAGCTGACCCGCGACAAGACCTGGCGCGAGGGTTTCAAGGAGCTGGCCAAGCGCGACCTTACCTTCGACGCCTGGCTCTATCATCCGCAGATCGCCGAGATCGGCGAGCTGGCCGATGCCTTCCCGAACACCTCGATCATCCTCGACCATATCGGTGGCCCGCTGGGCTATGCGGGCTACGCGGGCCGGCACGACGAAGTGCGCGCGACCTGGAAGAAGACAATGGCTGAATTGGCCAAGCGCCAGAACATCACCGTCAAAGTCGGCGGCCTCGGCATGGCGATGGGCTGGTTCGACTTCTACCAGCGGCCCAAGCCGCCCGGCTCGCAGGAACTGGCCGACGCCTTCAAGCCGTGGGTCGAGACCTGCATCGAGATGTTCGGCGCCGACCGCTGCATGTTCGAGAGCAACTTCCCGGTCGACAAGATCACGTCGGGTTACGGCGTGCTGTGGAACGCCTTCAAGCGGCTCGCCACCAAGGCCTCGGCCAACGAGAAGACCGCGCTGTTCAGCGGCACGGCGTCCCGCGTCTACAAGCTCTAGAGGAGGTCCCGATGCGTCGTCTCCTTGTTGCCGCCGCGGCGCTGGCGGCGCTGTTCGCTGCGCCCTTCGCCTCGGCGCAGACCTTCAAGGTCGTGATGCATTCCGACGTAAAGGCGCTCGACCCGGTGTGGAGTGGCGCCTACATCACGCGAAACCTCGGCTACATGCTGTACGACACGCTGTTCGCACTCGACGAGAACCTGCAGGTCAAGCCGCAGATGGTCGACAAGTGGGAGACCAGCCCTGACGGCCTGACCTGGACCTTCACCCTGCGCGACGGCCTCGAGTTCCACGACGGCACGCCGGTCACCTCGGACGACGTCATCGCCTCGCTGAAGCGCTGGGCACAGCGCGATTCGATGGGCCAGAAGCTCGCGGCCTACGCGGCCGAGTGGAAGGTGCTCGATCCCAAGACCTTCCAGATCGTGCTGAAGCAGAAGTTCGGGCCATTGCTCGAGGCGCTCGGCAAGCCATCGGTGGTGGTGCCGTTCATCTATCCGAAGAAGGCGGCCGAGGCGCAGGACGCCTTTACCCAGAGCGACAACGTGATCGGCTCGGGGCCCTTCATGTTCAAGAAGGAAGAGTGGAAGCCCGGCGAGAAGGTCGTCTTCGTCAAGAACCCCAAGTACAAGCCGCGGCCCGAGCCGATGTCGGGCCTTGCCGGCGGCAAGGTCGTGACGCTCGATCGCGTCGAATGGGTGTGGATCCCCGATTCCGAGACGCAGCTCAACGCGCTGCTCAACGGCGAGATCGACATGCTCGAGAGCGTCAACTACGACCACCTGCCGATCCTGGAGAAGACCAAGGGCGTGAAGGTCCTGACCAGCAAGACCTCCAACCAGTACGTCTTCCGCATGAACTGGCTGCAACCGCCGTTCAACGACGTGCGCGTGCGCCGCGCCGCCGCCTATGCGCTCAGCCAGCCCGAGTTCCTCGAGGCCAATATCGGCGACAAGCGCTTCTATCGGGTGTGCAAGGCGATGTTCACCTGCGGCACGCCGCTCGAATCGATCGTCGGCATGGAGGGCCTGCTCGACGGCAATGTCGCCAAGGCCAAGGAATTGCTGGCCGAGGCCAAGTACGACGGCGCTCTGGTGGTCATCCCGCAGCCGACCGACCTCGGCGTCATCAAACAGCTTGCGCCGGTCGCGAAGGCGCAGCTCGAGAAGGCGGGCTTTAAGGTCGAGGTCCAGCCGATGGACTGGCAGAGCATGGTGAGCCGGCTCACCACCAAGAAGGGTCCGGTGTCGGAAGGCGGCTGGAGCGCCTTCGGCACCAGCTGGGTGCAGGTCGACATCCTCGATCCGCTGATGACGCCCAATCTCGCCGCGACCTGCGAGAAGGCGCGCGCTGGCTGGCCGTGCGACTCCGAGCTGGAGAAGCTGCGTGACGCCTTCATCGCCGCCGCCACGCCGGCTGAGAAGAGGGAAGCGGCAGAGGCGGTGCAGAAGCGCGCGATGGAGATCGTCACCCACATCCCGCTCGGCGAATGGACCGGCGTGTGGGCGGTGCGCAGCAACGTCGAGGTGCCGAAGAAGACCGCGCCGGTCACCGTGTTCTGGGGGTTCAGCAAGAAGTGACGTCGTCGCCGGACTTAGGCTCATTGGGTCCTCTTCCCGCTTCGCGACGGAGAGGACGTCATGGGCGAGCCGGAGGCTCGCGGTCCGGAAGACTATGAGCCGCAGGAAAGAGCCCTCGGCTTCGCCTCGGGATGACAGTAAAATCCTGCCCTGAAAAAGGGAGGCGTGGGTGTTCGGTAAAGGTTTGACTCGTCGGGCGGCGCTGGCTGGCGTCGCGGCGGCACCGTTCGTGCGCGCGGCGCAAGCCGAGGATCTGCCCAAGGCCTCGGTGGCGCTGCTGCGGCTCTCCTCGTCGGGCCCGGTGTTCATCGCGCAGGAGAAGGGCTGGTTCAAGGACGCGGGCCTCGACCTCACGATCAAGGACTTCACCGCCGCCGCTCAGCCGCCGCTCGCCGTCGTCTCGGGCGACGCCGACTTCGGTATGACCGCCTTCACCGCCGGCTTCTACAACCTCGCTGCCAAGGGCGGGGTGAAGGTGATCGCCGCGCAAAGTGCGGAGAAGCCGGGCTATCCGCTGGTCGCCATCGCCGTCACCAAGGCAGCTTGGGACGCGGGCATCCGCTCGATCAAGGATTTCGCCGGCAAGCGCATCGGCATGACCACCGCCGGCTCCTCGATGCACTATTCGATCGAGATCGTCGCGCGCAAGCACGGCATCGATCCCAAGACCATCACCATGGTGCCGCTCAACTCGCTGCCCAATATGGCGGCGGCCTTCAAGGGCGGCACTATCGAGGGCGCGCTCTTCCCGGTCACGACCTGGCTGCAGGTCGAGAAGGATGCCGGCGGGCATCTGATCGCCTGGGTCGGCGACGAGGCGCCGTGGCAGCTGGGCGGCGTGTTCACTTCGCCCAAGACGATCGCCGAGCGCCGGCCGGTCGTGGAGAAGTTCATCGCCGGCTACCAGCGCGGCGCCACCGCCTACAATGACGCCTTCGGCAAGCGCGAGAACGGCAAGATAGTGCCGGGGCCGGGCCATGACGATCTGCTGAAGATACTGGCGACGGCGGTGAAACAGTCGCCGCAGCTGGTGGCGGAAGGTCTGCCCTATATCGATCCGATGGGCCGGCTCGACGTCGGCGACATCTACAAGCAGGTCGAGCTGTGGAAGGCCCAGGGCCAGGTCGCGCACGACGCCGACCCCAAGGCCTTCGTCGATCTGACCTTCGTGAAGGGCCATTTCAACGTGCCGGGTTAGGGTCCGGACTTCCCAGGGTTCCCACGCGCGTGGGAAGCCTCCGATGCCGATGGCACAAAGGTTTTGGGCGATTCTTCCCACTTCCCGTCACCCTCTCTCTTGCCATTTCCTGCGGATAAGCGCGGGCAGGACTACGCCGCCTTCAGTTCGCTCTTCTTGCTGGCACGATCCTCCACCCGCCATCGGATCGCGACTTCGCCGAGCGGTAGGCGGCGCGGTCAGGGAGGAATCTCAGCGGCTGAGCACCTTATCTTAAGAGGTACCCCTCTCGGACAACTCTCCGGTTCGCGCCACCAGCGCCTCTGGGAAGGGGTAAAATTCGATTGTCTCCATCCTGGGCAGTTGCGCCGTCCGACAGCACGCAATCCCTTTCCCTTCTTGCGGGCCAGCTCAGGTGCTCCATCGCGAGGCCGACATAACACAACAATGACACAACTCTGTTGCAACCCGGCCCCTACCATCGCGGCCCACCCGCAATCTTTGGTCAGTGACGGCCACCGGCAGGCTACTGTATGAGGCGCGCTCGCCTGACGATCATGCTCCTGGGCATTGGCTTCACCTGCTGTGGTGTGGACGCGGCCCGCTCCGAGTCGTCACGCATCGCCCTCGTCATCGCCAATAGTCAGTATGCGAATTTTTCCGCTGTGTCGCGCTGCGCGCCCGCCGCTGCGACGGCACGCGACAGCCTGCGCGCCAAGGGCTTCGAGGTCATGGAGCGTAACAACCTGGGGCGGGGCGAGTTCGATACGGCCATCGGTCTGTTGGCGCGTCGCGTCGCGGCAGCGCCGCCGACAGTTGCGATCATGTACTATTGCGGTTACGCGGCCGACTTTAACAATCGCTCTTTCCTGCTGCCGGTTTCCGCCGTGCTGAGCCGCGACAACGACCTCCTCAGCCAGGGAATTCTCGCCAAGAGCGTAATCGAGAGCCTGCGGCGCGCGCCGGACAGTGCAGGCTTGGTGCTGCTCGACGTCTTCCAGCCGCCCGACGCACCCAGCGGCCGCCTGGGTCCGCTCGCCGAGCAGCTGCCTGCGTCGAGCTTTGCGGTAGTGGCCGCCGGCAACGAAGCCGGTGGCGAGGGCGCGACGGCGCTTGCTCTCGGGTTGCGCGACGAGCTCTCCGCCGCCGACGCCGGGATCAACAGCGTCGCCAATAGTCTACGCCGCCGGTTGGTGACGGCGCAGGTCATCGCCGCCACCGGGGATGCGACGTTCGCGGCGGAGAAGCGTCCTGCGCCGCCTCCGGCAGCCGCATCGATCGCGCCGCCACCGCCACCACCACCACCTCCTCCTCCTCCTCCTCCGCCCCAGCACATCATGGTCGACGAGGATCAGATGTCCGACAGCGACCGGCGGCTGGTCCAGACCGTGCTCGCCAACATTGGCTACTACTCCGGTCGAATCGACGGCACTTTCGGCCCCGAAACGCGGGCCGGCATCCGCCGTTACCAATTCGAGATCAAGGCCGAGCTCACGGGTCGCCTTACGCCGGAGCAGGCGACGAAGCTCGTCAATAGCAAACGGTGACGCCCAACGGGCACAGGGGGCAGCGATGGGACTGCGAGCCAAATTCAATCTGGTGATGATCGCAGCCTTCGCGATCGGGCTCGGCGTGGCGACGTTCCTGGCACGCGAGATCACAACCGACGAAGCCAAGCGCCAGGTGCTGAACGAGGCAACGCTGATCATGCGCGCCGGCACGGCGATCCGCAGCTACACCCAGAAGGAAATTGGCCCTCTCCTGAGCGAGCAGATGACGGTGCGCTTCCTGCCCCACTCGGTGCCGTCGTGGTCGGCGCATACAGTGTTGCGTGCGGTGCAGAAGGACTACCCGGACTATTCCTACAAGGAGGCCGCGCTCAATCCTACCAATCCCGCCGACCGGGCTACCAACTGGGAAGCCGACATCATCGCCGAATTCAAGCGCAACGGCGATCTCAAGGAGTTCGTCACCACACGCGACACGTCCAGTGGGCAGTTCCTCGCCTTCGCTCGGCCTTTCCGGCTGACCGACCGCGGTTGTCTCGCCTGCCATTCAACGCCCGCCGCTGCGCCGCCGACGATGGTCGATCTCTACGGCAACGGCAACGGCTTCGGCTGGATACAGGGCGACGTGATCGGCGCGCAGATCGTCTCCGTGCCGATGACGCTCGCGCTCACACGCGCCAACCACGCGCTACTGGCCTTCATCGTCGCGCTGAGCGCGGTGTTCCTGGTCATGCTGGTGGCACTGAACGTGCTGATGCACTTTTTCATCCTGAAGCCGATGCAGCGGATCACGACGCTCGCCCGCGACGTCAGCGCCGGCAAGACCGACGTGCCGGAGTACACGGTGAAGGGCAAGGACGAGATCGCCTCGCTCGGGCGCTCGTTCAACCTGATGCATCGCAGCCTGCAGAACGCGATGCGCATGCTCGAGAATTGACGGCGGTCTACGCCGGGTCCTGATCATGGAACCGATCCCTCTCCAAATTGGCCGATACGTCGTCGAAAGCCGGGTCGGCGCGGGCGGCATGGGCCAGATCTACAAGGCCCACGACCCCGACATCCGCCGCACGGTGGCCATCAAGCTGATCTCGACGCGCCTGATGAGCAGCGTCGACCGTAGCGAGTACATACGGCGCTTCCGCCGCGAAGCCGAAGCCGCCGCGCGCTGCGCTCATCCGAACATCGTCTCGATCTATGACTACGCCACGCACGAAGGACAGCCGTTCCTGGCCATGGAGTTCGTGCACGGCATGAGCGTGCGGCAGATGATCGATGAGAGCCCGATGGCGGTGCGCGACGCCATCCACGTCATGCTGCAGGTGCTGGATGCATTGGCGAGCGCGCATGAGCAGGGCGTCATCCATCAGGACGTCAAGCCGGCCAATATTCTGCTTACGCCGCAGATGCACGCCAAGGTCACCGACTTTGGCATTTCGCGATTCACCAACGCCGACACCACCAGCATCTCCTCCTCGATGGGCACACCCAGCTACATGGCGCCGGAGCAATGCCGCGGCGGCCCCGTCGACCATCGCGCCGATCTGTTCGCGGCCGGGGCCACGCTGTTCGAGATGGTGGCCGGCGAACGGGCCTTCGGCGGGCGTAGTCCGGCCGAGGTCACGCACCACATCATGTACGACAGGCTGGCGCTGCTGCCCGCCGGCGTGCGCAGCGCGGCGCCGCGGCTGCAGTTCGTGCTCGAGCGGGCCATGGGCAAGCAGCCGGAGGATCGCTTCTCCTCAGGGCACGAGATGGCCGAGGCACTGCGGCAGATCCTGGGCACACTGACCGCCGATGCACAGGACAAGGCGCGCAGTCCATCTACCGGGATGACTGCAACCTTCGCCTTGCCGCCGGCCGTGCCCGCCGGACAATCCGCGTCGCCCCCTGGCGTGCCACCGTCCGTCGCGCTGACGGCCGCCCCGACGGCCTCATCGCCAACGGCCGGGCGGGTGCAAGGTCGCTCGCCAGTCGATGCCAGTACGCTGCAGATGCTGGAACAGAAGCTTGTCGCCTACGTTGGGCCGATCGCCCGAGTCATGGTGCGCTCCGCCGCCGCTCGTGCCGCGGGACTGGATGCATTGTGCGCGGAGCTTGTCGCGGCCGTGCCGGAAGGCCCCGAGCGCGAGAGCTTTCGGCGCGACGTCGCACCGCTCCTGCGAGCGCGCCCTCCGGCGGTGGACGATGAGCCCTCGCACGGCAGCATCGGCTCCTTCCACGAGCCGGAACTGGAACGGGCACAGCGCGCACTGACCCAGTATGTCGGACCGATTGCCCGCGTACTGGTGCGGCGGGCCGCCCGCGAGGCCTCGTCTATCGATGGGCTATGGCAGGCGCTTTCGATGCACATAGAGCTGCCAGCGGAACGCGCCGCCTTCCTGCGGCAGCGCCACGAATAGCGCCTCTAGGTAGGGACCGCGTGTGGCAATCCGGGCCCTCATGTGCAATGAATCTGAACGCGCGTCCCGCCCGGCGAAGACCTCCTCGACCATCGAGGCGCGACAAACGGGCGGTTCTCTACTTGGTTGGGTCACCATGACGCGATCCGAACGACGG
The DNA here is from genome assembly GCA_036493235.1 of Reyranella sp. Lineage (GTDB taxonomy): Bacteria > Pseudomonadota > Alphaproteobacteria > Reyranellales > Reyranellaceae > Reyranella. The sequence goes on along the minus strand of DASXQC010000775.1, from coordinate 1,090 downwards.
TTGTCTGCGATCCTGCATGCTGACGTTGCGGGTTTTGTCCGGCTCGTCGAGCGGGAGGAAGACCTCACGTTCGAGTATCTTGGGGCGGCCCGCTCGCGAATCTGGCAGCCCACCATAAAGAGCGCCGGCGGCGTGCTGGTTCACAGTACGGGCGATTCCATCCTTGCCCAGTTCGAGTCGGCGGTTGCCGCCGTCCAGGCAGCCATCGCCATACAAGAGGGCATGGCGCGCTTTAACGAAGGCCTCGCCGAGGAGCAGCGACTGCTGTTTCGCATCGGCGTCCATGTCGGCGAAATCATCATCGACGAGGCCGGTCACGATATCTTCGGCGACGGTGTAAATCTGGCCGAACGGATTCAGGTGCTGGCTGAACCGGGCGGGATCGCCGTCTCCCGCGCGGTACGCGACCTGACCGAGTTACAGTTGCGGGACGACTATGCCTACATCGATGGCGGCCAGCACCGGGCCAAGCACGTCAGCCGCCCCCTCCACATCTACAGGGTTCGAGCCCACGAAAGTGCTGCTACCCTCCCCAGAACGTCGTTGCCCCTGCGTGGAACATTCCGCTTTCGTGGCGCCGATCTCAGTGGCCACAAATTCGGCTTCGACCTCGATTTAGATGCGCTCGCGAAACGGAATCAAACTGTCCTGATCGGGAGGGATTCTGGTCAATGCGATGTCGTCCTGCTGCATGGGTCGATTTCCCGGCGTCACGCGCGATTGAGCGTAGGCAATGACAATAGTCTGCGGATCGAAGACATGGGATCGACCAACGGTACCGCAATCGATGGCAAGTTGATCGCTGCCGGCGGCCTGCCCGAGCCTCTGCTCCCAGGAGCTACGCTGAGACTGGGAGATATCGAACTCGTCGTTCGGTACGACTAGTGTCTTCTTCCATGCCGCCGCCGCAGCCCTTGGGCCCCGTTAAAAGTCCCAGCCCCAGCATCTAGCTAGGTGTGAGCTTTCAATAGGTTGTCCATCCGACCCCGGCCGAGGAAGCTGATGTTGTCGAGACGTCAACTATCCTTGGGAGAGCCGAATGGACATCCATAAGAATGCCCGCCTGACGCCACGCGGTCGAGAGCACATG
>DASXQC010000774.1:0-2799 GCA_036493235.1 Reyranella sp. | reverse complement strand
GCTACCTGCAGGCGTTTACCGCCAACCTGATTTCGGCCGCGGTGCGCGTCGTGCCGCTCGGCCAGACCGACGGCCAGATCGCGCTGGCCAGTCTCGAAGACGCGGTGCACAAGGCGGTCGCGGCGGCGCTGGCCGTCACCGACCTCGACGAGGTCGGCACGGCGACGCCCTTGCTCGACTGGTGCTCGATGCGGCACGAAACCCAATACACCCGGCTGTTTCGCTCATGATCTGGTTGGCAGCAGGACTCTCGGCGGCCTTGGTCGTGATCGCGGCATTCCATGCCTATTGGGGCCTCGGCGGCATCTGGCCGAAGCGCACCGCCGCCGATCTCGCCCGCGTCGTCGTCGGCGACGGCCGCACGCGCATGCCGCCGCCGTGGGCGTGCTTCACGGTGGCGGCGTTGTTGCTGATCGTCGCTGCCTGGCCTTGGGTATTTCTGGCGCAGCCGGACAGCGAGGCGGTGCTGGTCGTCGGCATCGTCGCGGCGGCGATCTTCTTCGTGCGCGGCATGGCCGGATTTAGCCCGCGCTGGCGGCAGCACTTCTCGGCCGAGCCGTTCGCCACCTGGGACATGCGGTTGTATTCGCCGCTCTGCATGGCCCTGGCGACCGGCATCATGGCGCTGCTGGCGAAGGGGATGTGAGATGACAATGCGCGGTCCCTTGCGGGTGGGCGTGGGCGGGCCAGTCGGCTCCGGCAAGACCGCGCTGGTCGAGCGCCTGTGCAAGACGATGCGCGGGACCTATGACATCGCCGTCGTCACCAACGATATTTATACGAAGGAGGACGCCGAGTTCCTGACCCGTGCCGGCGCGCTCGAGCCCGAGCGCATCGTTGGCGTCGAGACCGGCGGCTGCCCGCACACCGCGATCCGCGAGGATGCCTCGATTAATCTCGCCGCCGTGTCGGACATCGTCCGAAAGTGGCCCAGGCTCGAGATCGTGTTCGTCGAATCGGGCGGCGACAATCTCGCGGCGACCTTCTCGCCCGAGCTGGCCGATCTCACCATCTATGTGATTGATGTCGCAGCGGGTGAAAAAATCCCGCGCAAGGGCGGGCCGGGCATCACGCGATCGGACCTGCTGGTGATCAACAAGATCGATCTCGCGCCACTGGTCGGCGCCAATCTCGACGTCATGGACCGCGACGCCCGCAGGATGCGCGGCCAGCGGCCATTCCTGTTCTCCAACCTCAAGGAAAACAAGGGCGTCGCCGAGATCGCATCCTTCATCGTTCGCCAGGGTGGCTTGCCCGAACGCTGAGGATGCGAGACAAGTACGCGATGGTGCGCGCGCTCGGTTTGTCAGTTTTGTATCTGGCATTGGCTACGCCGGCCTTTGCCCATCCCGGCCATGGCGAGTCCGGCTTCCTTCATCCGCTGACCGGCCCCGACCACATCCTGGCGATGATCGGTGCGGGCATGTGGGCGGCGTTCCTGTCGGCGCGCAAGCCGGCGGCCGCGCTGCTGGTGCCGCTGGCCTTCATGGTCATGATGGCGTTTGGGGCAGCTGCCGGATTCGCGGGCATCAAACTGCCTTTCTCGGAGGCGGGGATCCTTGCCTCGATTTTCATGCTGGGTGGCCTCGTCCTGGCGGCGGTCCGGGTGCCGACCGCGACTGCCATGGTGGTGGTTGGCTGGTTCGCGATGCTGCACGGCTATTCCCATGCCGTTGAGGCCCCGGCGGGCGATCCCGGCGGCTACATACTGGGCTTCCTGGCCGCCACCGCCCTGCTCCAGGGGCTGGGCTTGGGACTCGGCCGGGTTGTGCAGCGGCTCACCGGCAATCTCGGTTTGCGGGCCCTGGGCGGGCTGGTGATGGCCGGCGGAGCGCTGGTCCTGGCCTCCCACTAAGGCCTGTTCCCGGGCCCGTTTTCCGGCTTCCCGGCGAGTTGGCACGCTTCTCGCTTCCTTGGCTTCAGGCGGGGGTATCCGTCGGGAAGAACAAGGAGAAGCGGGATGAAGTTGGGTTCGATGTTGCGGACGGGCCTCGTCGCGGCCGGCCTCATGGCCAGCGCCACGACCGGCGCCCTCGCCCAATCTGGCGATACGATCAAGGTCGGCATTCTTCACTCGCTGTCGGGCACGATGGCGATCAGCGAGACGACCCTGAAGGACGTCATGCTGATGCTGATCGACGAGCAGAACAAGAAGGGCGGTCTGCTCGGCAAGAAGCTCGAGGCCGTGGTCGTCGATCCTGCGTCCAACTGGCCGCTGTTCGCCGAGAAGGCGCGTGAGCTCCTGCAGAAGGACCATGTGGCGGCGGTGTTCGGCTGCTGGACCTCGGTCAGCCGCAAGTCCGTCCTGCCGGTGTTCGAGGAGCTGAACGGCCTGCTGTTCTACCCGGTGCAGTACGAGGGCCAGGAAAGCCAGAAGAACGTGTTCTATACCGGCGCCGCGCCGAACCAGCAGGCGATCCCTGCGGTCGACTACCTGATGAGCAAGGATGGCGGCGAGGTGAAGCGCTGGGTCCTGGCGGGCACCGACTACGTCTATCCGCGCACGACCAACAAGATCCTCGAGGCGTACCTGCTGCAGAAGGGCGTCGCCAAGGAAGACATCATGATCAACTACACGCCGTTCGGTCACTCGGACTGGCAGTCGATCGTGGCGGACATCAAGAAGTTCGGCTCGGCCGGCAAGAAGACCGCCGTCGTGTCGACCATCAACGGCGACGCCAACGTCCCGTTCTACAAGGAGCTCGGCAACCAGGGCATCAAGGCCAAGGACATCCCGGTCGTCGCCTTCTCGGTGGGTGAGGAAGAGCTCGCCGGCATCGACACCAAGCCGCTGGTCGG
>DASXQC010000773.1:0-19855 GCA_036493235.1 Reyranella sp. | reverse complement strand
TGCTCGATCAACGGCGCATCGACCTGCAGGAGCGGCTCGCCGCCGGTCAGCACGACGAAGCGATGCGCGGCTGGCCCCTGCCACGTCAGTTCGATCGCATCGACCAGCGCCTGTGTCGTCGCGAAGCTGTCGCCGCCCGAGAAGTCGGTGTCGCAGAAACTGCAGGCGAGATTGCAGCCGGCAAAGCGGCAGAACACGGCGGGACGGCCGGCCTGCGCGCCCTCGCCCTGCAGCGTCTTGAAGATTTCCTTGACCGCGTAACGCATGCGATCGCCACCCAAAAAGAAGGGCGCCTTGCCGGCGCCCTTCGGACACTTTGTGAAAACGCCTCGTCGCGCTTCTGAAAGCGCCTGTTTAGCGCTTCGAGAACTGGAAGCGGCGACGCGCACCGGCGCGGCCGTACTTCTTGCGCTCGACGACGCGGCTGTCGCGGGTCAGGAAGCCCTGAGTCTTCATCGCGCCGCGTAGCGCCGGCTCGAACTTCGACAGCGCCTGGGCGATGCCGTGGCGCACCGCGCCCGCCTGGCCCGACAGGCCGCCGCCGGAGACGGTGGCGATCACGTCGAACTGGCCGTTGCGCTGGCTGACGTCGAACGGCTGCTGGATGACCATCTGCTGGGTCGGGCGCGCGAAGTAGATCTTCTGGTCGCGGCCGTTTACGGTGATCTTGCCGGTGCCGAGCTTCACCCAGACGCGGGCGACGGCGTTCTTGCGGCGACCGGTGGCATAGGCGCGTCCCTGAGCGTCGACTTCCTTCAGGCGCTCCGCGGCAGGCGTCTGGCCGCCGGCGACGATCGGAGCCTTCTTCAGCTCGGCAAACGACGAAAGTTCGGTAGCCATGTTAGCCGATCCTCGAATTCTTGCGGTTCATCGCGGCGACATCCAGCTTCTCGGGCTGCTGCGCTTCCTGGTCGTGCTTGGGACCCTTGTAGATGCGCAGGTTCTTCATCTGCTGACGGCCGAGCGGACCGCGGGTGATCATGCGCTCGACGGCCTTCTCGAGGACACGCTCGGGGAAGCGGCCCTCGAGGCGCTTGCCTAGGGTCTCGCCCTTGATGCCGCCCGGATGACCGGTGTGGTAGTAGAAAACCTCCCGCTCCGCCTTGCGGCCCGTGAGACGGACCTTCTCGGCGTTGATCACCACGATGTTGTCGCCGCAGTCGATGTGGGGGGTGAAGGTCGGCTTGTGCTTGCCGCGCAGGCGCATGGCGATGATCGAGGCGAGGCGGCCGAGGACCAGCCCATCGGCGTCGATCAGCACCCACTTCTTCTGCACGTCGGCAGTCTTGAGGCTAAGGGTTTTCATGGCTCTTTCTTCCGTGAGGCCGCGCTTCTAGGGGTGTCGCGCGCGGATGTCAAATGGCTGTAAATTATGACTAAATTACAATGGCTTAGAATAACGGTATCATAATACCACGTCTTAACTCGTTGTCATCCCGAGCATAGTGAGGGATCCTTAAGGCGGCAGGAAAGATCCCTCGCTCCGCTCGGGATGACAAAATGCGAAGTCATTGGCGCTTCGGCGGAATCGAGTAGGTCACAGTGGCGTGCGCCACCGGGTCCTTTTCGCCTTCGTTCCAGATCGTGAAGTCGCCTACCGCCAGCGCCTTGCCGAGCTTCATCAGCCGCCCCTCGCCCACCAGGTGCCCAGGGTCGGGCTTTCTCATGAAGTTGATATTGAGGTTGGTCGTGACCGCCAGCGCCACCGGCCCCAGCCGGCTCAGCAGCAATAGATAAAAGCCGAAATCGACCATCGCCATCAGCGTCGGGCCCGAAACGGTCCCGCCCGGGCGCAGGTGCTGGTCCAGCGTCTTTTGGCGAATGCGAATCGTCGTGTCATCGACGCTGTCGACCGTGATGCCGGCCGGCGCCTGCGGGAACTCGGTCTCGAGGAACCGCTGCAGTTCCTCGGACGTCATCCCCGGCATGACGTCCTCCTCTCACCCGCGTAGACTGACGCCATGACTGCCGCCCCCAATGAACCGGTCCTGCTGCGCCGCGACGACGGGCCCGTCGCCATCCTGACCCTGAACCGCCCGCGCGCGATGAATGCTTTGTCGGGCGAGCTTATAGACGCGCTGCAGGCGGAATTCGACAGGCTGTCGACCGATCAGGCGATCCGCGTCGTGGTCATCGAGGCGACCGGCCGCGCCTTCTCGACCGGCCACGATCTGCGCGAAGTGGCGTCGAGCCAGGCCTATTCCTTCCACCACGACCTGCTGATGCGCTGCTCGGGGATGATGCTGTCGATCAACCGCCTGCCACAGCCGGTAATCGCCAAGGTGCAGGCGCTGGCGACGGCGGCCGGCTGCCAGCTGGTCGCCGCGTGCGATCTCGCCGTCGCCGCCAACACCGCGACCTTCGCCACCTCGGGCATCAACAACGGGCTGTTCTGCGGCACGCCCTCGGTTACGGTCGGCCGCAATGTCGGCACCAAGCGCGCGCTCGACATGCTGTTCACCGGCCAGGCGATCGACGCCGAGGCGGCACTGCGCGACGGGCTGGTGAGCCGCGTCGTGGCGCCCGAGAGGCTCGACGAGGAGACGATGGTGCTCGCCCGCCAGATCGCCGACCAGCCGCCGCAGCAGATCGCCACCGGCAAGGCGATGTTCTACCATCACATGGAGCTCGACCTGCCGCAGGCCTACAACTACGCCACCAAGTTCATGGCGGGCGCCCTGCAGAGCGAGGACGCCAAGGCCGGCATCGACGCCTTCGTGAACAAGAAGCCCAAGCCGGAGTGGAAGGGGCGCTGAGCTAGCGCGCGGCGTTCGACAGCAATGCCGAACGCAGCGCCGTTACCGAGGGATCGTGCGCCGCCAGCAGGCCGAGCGTGTCGAAGTTGCGGCGCACGGCGACGATGGCGCCGTCCTTCAGCTCGAGCATGTCGGCGCCCAGCACATCGCCGCGACGCCATTCGACGAACGCGAGCGTGTCGTCGCCGGCCCAATCGACGGCTTCGAACGGCTCTCCGGGGAGATGATGGCGCAGATCGCTCGGTGTGAGCGGCTGCTGCTGGTCCGGGCTTTCGATGCACACGCCGTCGGCGAAGGGCAACGCGACTGGGGCGCCGGGCATCAGGTCCGCATAAGTGCCGGAGAACGGAGTGGATGACCGCGCAAGCTGCGGCAGTCGTTCCATGTCCGGCTTCAGGGCACGGAAGATCGTCGCCTGGTCGTAGAAGCGGCGGCCGCGATGGACCCGCCCTTCTTTCAGGCGCACGCGATAGATGGCGCCCCACGCCACCTTGATACCGTTGAGCGTGCCCCGGTTGGCAGCGTCGACGAACACCGAATCGCCGCGGGCTCGGTAACGTTTCATGTCGATGAAGAGATCCGGCATCAGTTGCAGGATGTGCGCGATCGCTTCGCGCACTTGTGATGCCGGAACCGGCGCCGCGCCGGCGTCGGCCACCTCGCCCTCCGGATGGAACACCGCGGCGTAGCTGTCCGGCGATGGCGCCCGGCCAAATGTCCTGAACAGTTCGAACCAGTTGGTAGCGTCTGAGGTCATGGCACGCAGATTGCGGGGCTACCGCCGTGCCCGACAATTACCTCCCGGGTCATGACAATTAGATGACTTGTCATCTAATGACGGATCATCTATTTAGGCTTATGCCCCCGCGTACCCTGACGGGTCGGGCTGCCTTTGGCGCCCTCCTGTCCCGCGCCTACCGCCAATGGCGGCGCGCCGCCGATCTTCGCTTGCAACCCTACGATCTCACCGAGGCGACCTGGCTGCCGCTGATTCGCATTGCCCGCGCGCCGACGCCGCCGCGGCAGAAGGATCTCGCCGCCTCGCTGTTCGTCGACAATTCGTCGGTAGTCCGGCTGCTCGACAATCTTGAGGCCGCCGGCCTGGTCGAGCGCCGCGAAGGCGAAGACCGCCGCGCCAAGATCATCGTGCTGACACCGCGCGGGAAGGCGATCGCCGACAAGGTCGAGGCGGTGGCACGCGGCGTGCGCACCGATGCCCTCGCCGGCCTCAGCGACAAGGACATCGAGACCACGATCCGCGTGCTCGATCATGTCTGCCGCGCGCTCGATCCGTCGCCGGAGGCCGTGGCGTGATCGCACCCCTTTGGCTTCTCACGCTGATCACCTTCAGCGGCACACTCGCCATGCACATCTTCGTGCCGGCGCTCCCCGAAGCAGCCCGCGCGCTGGGCGCAACGATCGGCGAGATGCAGCTCACGATGAGCGTCTACATCTTCGGCCTCGCCGTCGGGCAGCTCGCCTATGGCCCATTGTCGGATCGCTACGGCCGGCGGCCGGTGCTGGTCGCGGGACTGGCGGTCTACACGGTGGCCGGCATCGCCGCCTGCTTCGTCGGCGACGTGCACCACCTGATCGTGGCGCGGCTGCTGCAGGCGCTGGGCGGTAGCGCCGGCATGGTGATCGGCCGGGCCATGGTCCGCGATACAGGCGGGGCCCAGGACTCCGCGCGACGGCTCGCCACCATGAACCTGATGGTCGTGCTCGGTCCCGGCCTGGCGCCGCTGATCGGCGGAGCGTTGGCGACGGCGTTCGGCTGGCGCTCGATCTTCTATGTGCTGTCGGCGCTCGGGATCCTCAACCTCGTGTTCGCGCTGTGGCTGCTGCCCGAGAGCAACGCTCCCAAGCGCGGCGTCAAGGTCGGCGGCCTCGCGCGCAACTACGGCAAGCTGCTGACCTCACGGGCGTTCCTGGGCTTCGCGATCGGCGGTGGCTGCGCCACCACCTCGATGTACGCCTTCATCAGCGTCTCGCCGTTCATCTTCGCCCACCAGCTCGGCCGGCCCGACTACGAGATCGGCATCTACCCCGCGATCCTGATGGCCGGCGTCTGGATCGGCAGCATGGCCGCCACGCGCCTGATCCCTCGCCTGCCGATCAACCGGCTGGCGGTGTGGGCCAACCTGGTGAGCGTTGCCGCCGCGATGGTCTTCCTCGGCGCGGTGCTGTCGCACCATCTCACGGTCCTGCTGGCGATCGGCCCGATGTTCGTGTTCGGCATGGGCGCCGGCATCGCCTCGCCCGCGGCGCTGACGCAGGCGATCAGCGTCAACCCGCACGTGATCGGCTCGGCCTCGGGCCTTTATGGCTTCTCACAGATGGGTGTCGGCGCGCTGTGCACGGCGCTGGTCGGCTTCGGCAGCGATCCCGCACTCACCGCCGCGATCATCCTCGCGGCGGCCGGTGTGATCGGCCAGCTCTCGTTCTGGATCGCGCTGCGCTACCGGCCGGCGGCGATCTAGACGCTCACTGAAGGTGCCTGGTGGCTATTGCCGCCAGTCGGTGCCCTTGCCTTCGATCTGGCGAAGAGCTGCCCGCCAGTAGGTCATGCCGAACTCAGGATGCGCGCGCATCTGGCGGGCGCGATCTCCGTACTGGCGGATGATGTCCGGCTCGATCGGCGCCGGCTCCTCGTTCATGCCGCGGGCGATGACCTCGACCTCGCAGGCGCGCTCCAGCATGTACATGCGGCGCAGCGCGCCCTGGATCGATTCGCCGACCGTCAGCAGGCCGTGGTTGCGCAGTACTACGGAGTTGCCGCCCTGGCAGGTGACGCCGAGCGCCTCGCACTCTTCGTCCGACGTCGGCATTCCGTACTCATGGTAGACGAGGTCGTCCCACACCGCGAGCACGTCCTGGCTGATCGGGCGCAGTCCCTTTTTCAACACCGAGACGCCGGTGCCGGCGCGGGTATGGGTGTGCATGACGCAGTTGGCGTCGGGCCGGGCCTTGTAGACGCCGCTATGGATGGTGAAGCCCGCAGCGTTGAAGCGGCCGTCGGTGCTGTAGACCTTGCCGTCGATCCCGAGCTTCACCAGGCTCGAGGCGGTGGTCTCGTTGAACAGCTCGCCGTAGTTGTTGATCAGGAAGCAGTTGGGCTCGCCCGGGATCCGCACCGACATGTGCGTGTCGATCGTGTCGGTCCAGCCGAACAGCTCGGTAATCCGATAAAGGGCGGCAAGGTCGCACCGCGTCTGCCACTCGGCCTCGCTCATTCCGGCTCGACCGCTCACCATCGTATCCATCATCCGCTCCTGTGCTGCGCCACGCCCGGGAAAGGTGGATATTACGGCAAGTTCCAGTCCTGCGCGACAGGACCCTGGCATGCATCGCGTGCGTTCCTCGGCGCGGTATTTGGGCCCTCACGTCCCCTCGACCGGCTGCGGTGGCGCGCCGGGCAGGCGCGACCTACTTCTTTGTCAGCGCCTTGACCGCCGTCAGCGTATTCTCGACGTGCTTGTCCGGATCGAGCGCGGAATAGCTGTAGGCGACCGTGCCATCCGGCGCGATCACGTAGGAGATGCGGTCCGCCACGCCGAAATTACCGACGCGGACCAGCGCCGCATCATAGGCACGGATCACCTTGAGGTTGGGATCCGACGCGACCGGGAACTTCGAGGAGCATTCCTGGGTCGAGAACTTGTGCAGGGTGCCGATGTCGTCGCCCGACATCCCGATCAGGGTCGCGCCCGCTTCCTTGAAAGTCGCAGCAGCTTCCGCGAATTCATGCGCCTCGACCGTGCAGCCCGAGGTGAAGGCCTTTGGGAAGAAATAGAGGACGACCGGTCCCTTTTTGAGGGCGTCAGCCAACGAGAAGGTGAACTCGTTGCCGCCGAGGGTCGCTTGCGCCGTGAAGTCAGGCGCCTTGTCGCCCGGCTTCAGGGCAGCGAACGCCGGCATGGCGATCATCCCCAGCAGCAGGGCCGCCGACAGGATACGCTTCATGCTGATCTCCGCTGATTGCCGAACCGGGCGACGATTGCTGATGCGCTACTTCTTCGTCAGCGCCTTGACGGCGGTCAGCGTGTTCTCGACGTGCTTGTCGGGGTTGCGATCGGAGTAGACGAACGCGACCTTGCCGTCCTGGCCGATCACGAAGGACGTGCGATCGGCGATGTTCTTGCCCTCCATCACCGAGTCGAACGACTTGATGACCTTGAGGTCAGGATCGGCGGCGACCGGGAACTTGGACGAGCATTCCTGGGTCGAGAACTTGTGCAGCGTGCCGATGTCATCGGCCGACATGCCAATCAGCGTCGCGCCCGCTTCCTTGAAAGTCGCAGCGGCCTCGGCGAACTCATGCGCCTCGGCAGTGCAGCCCTTGGTGAAGGCCTTGGGGAAGAAGTAGAGCACGACCGGGCCCTTCTTCAGCGCGTCGGCCAGCGAAAAATTGAACTCGTCGCCTCCGACCGTGGCCTTGGCACTGAAATCCGGTGCCTTGTCGCCGGGCTTCAAGGCAGCGAAGGCCGGCGTGGCGATCGCGCCCAGCAGCAGGGCCGTCAAAAGGAGTCGCTTCATGATGATCTCCACACCGATTTCGAGTCGGCCGCGATCATAGTCGCGAGACTCCTCGCGTGCGCGTCACGACCCGGTGACCGTTATTGGGCGTTCATGCCTTTCATGTAGGTCGACGGCACGACGGTCTTCACAGATTGTGCACGCTTGGCCAGCCAGTAGGCCTGCGGCGGCGGTACGGAACCGAACTGGGCATCGACGCCGAGCTTCTGCGCCGCGTCCATCGGCCAGTTCGGGTTGTAGAGAAGCTCGCGGGCGAGCGCGATCAGGTCGGCCCGGCCCTCCTGCAGGATCTGCTCGGCCTGGTCGGCGTGGACGATCAGACCGACGGCCATGCTCAGGATGTCGGCATCGCGCTTCAGCCGCTCGGCATACGGCACCTGATAGCCGTAAGTGACCGGCCCGGCACTCACCACTGGCGAGCCGCGCATGCCGCCCGAGCTGCAGTCGATCACGTCGATGCCTTTGGGCTTCACGAGTTTCGCCAGCTCCACACTTTGATCAGGCCCCCAACCCGAATCGTCCTCGACTGACAGGCGCAGGAACAACGGCTTCGAGGCCGGCCAATGGGCGCGAACGCTTTCGACCACCTCGACGGCAAAGCGCATGCGGTTCAGTTCGCTGCCGCCGTACTCGTCGTTGCGGACGTTGGAGAACGGCGAGAGGAACTGGTGGATCAGGTAGCCGTGCGCGCCGTGGATATCGAGCACGTCGAAGCCTGCCTCGTGCGCGCGCCGCGCCGCCTGTCCCCAGCGCTCGATCACCTGCGGAATCTCGGCGCGGGTCAGCGCGCGCGGCGTCGGATCGGTCGCTGGCGCATTGATGTCGCTGGAAGAGACGAGCTCCCAGCCCTCCCAGTCCCACACGTCCGGGCCGTTCTTGAGCGGCGCGCCGCCCTCCCACGGCCGGAAGCGTCGCGCCTTGCGCCCCGAATGGCCGAGCTGGATGCCCGGCACCGAGCCCTGCTGGCGGATGAAGTCGACGCAGCGTTTGAGGCCGGGAATGTGGGCGTCATCCCAGATGCCGAGGTCCCCGACCGTGCCGCAGCCGCGCCGCTCGACCTTTGTCGATTCCATGATGACCAGCCCGGCCCCGCCGGCGGCATAGCGGCCGGCATTCATCAGGTGCCAGTCGGTCGCGAAACCCTTGTCGGCGGCGTACTGATGCATCGGCGCCACCACGACGCGGTTCTTGAGTGTCACGTCGCGAATGCTGATCGGTTCAAACAGCAAGGGCGCCATGTATAATCCTCCCCATGTCCACGTCCGCCATGCCCCAGTCCGGTCCCGCGATCGTCCACGACCGTTACGACGATCTCTATCTGAGGCGAATCCTGCGCGAAACCAAGACCATCGCCATGGTCGGGCTGTCCGCCAACTGGAATCGACCTTCCTATTTCGCAGCCAAGTACCTGCTCGATCGCGGCTACAAGGTGATCCCGGTCAACCCGGCCGCGGCGGGCCAGGAGATCCTCGGTCAGAGGGTCTACGGGTCGCTCGCCGACCTGCCGCAGAAGGCCGACATGGTCGACATCTTCCGCAACTCCGAGGCGGCCGGTCCGATCACCGACGACGCGATCAAGCACGGCGCCAAGGTGGTGTGGATGCAGCTCGGCGTGCGCAACGACGAAGCCGCCAAGCGCGCCGAGGATGCGGGCCTCAAGGTCGTCATGAACCGCTGCCCCAAGATCGAGCACTCTCGCCTCAGCGGCACCATCGAATGGCACGGCATTGCCAGCGGCGTGATCAGCAGCCGAAAGCGCGCGCTTTAGGGCCCGTCCTTTTCGATGCCGGCGATGATCGCTTCGAGATCTGCGATTGGGCTAGCGGTGCGAGACGATTGCGTCCGACGTGCCATAGACGGCGGTCGTCCACGGCATCGTAGACATGAGCAATGAAGTTCCTTTGGCCGACCATGAGCCGCCAGGGCGTCTGCGGAAACTGCTGTAGCAAGCCGTCGGAAAGACCGCGGGCTGCCTCGCTGAGGATCTCCAACACATATCGACGAGAAGCGCGAGATCGCGATTCGCTTGCTCAGGCGGCATACAGGCGTCGTTTGTCCTGCAGGATCGCGCGGCGCCGAATTGGGTTTCGGATCGCGCCCTCTACGACGACATCGACCGACCGGCCGAACAGCTGCTCGAGCTCATCGCGCAGGTCGACCATATCCCAAAGGTCCCAACTTTCACCGGGCTGGAAGGTAATGAGGACATCGGCGTCGCTTGTTGGACCGGCCTCACCTCGAGCCAGCGAGCCGAACAGCGAAAGCTCCTTGATCTGCCAGCGCCGGCAAAGCCTCTGACGGCGGCAGATTTTCGGGCGAGACACCGACCATGTCGCAATCATACCATGGCGCGGTCTTGTGAGGCAGCAGCCATGAAATTCGGTATTTTCGACCACATGGACCGCTCGGGCGGCGACCTGCATCGACAGTTCGGCGACCGGCTCAACCTGATCGAGCTCTACGAGCGCGCGGGCTTTCACGCCTATCACATCGCCGAGCACCATGCGACGCCACTCGGCATGGCGCCCTCGCCCAGCGTGTTCCTCGCCGCCGTGGCACAGCGCACCAGGACGCTGCGTTTCGGGCCGCTGGTCTACACGGTGAACCTCTATCATCCGCTGCGCCTGATCGACGAGATCTGCATGCTCGACCAGTTGAGCGGCGGCCGGCTCGAGCTCGGCCTCGGCCGCGGCATCTCCCCGTACGAGGTCGGCTACTACGGCGTCGATCCGGCAACCGGGCCAGAGCGCTTCGCCGAGGCGTCCGAGGTGATCCTCAAGGGCCTGACACAGGAGCGGCTCGACCATCACGGCAAGTACTTCACGTTCAAGGATGTGCCGATGGAGATGCGGCCGGTGCAGCTCCCCTATCCGCCGCTGTGGTACGGCGCGAATTCGCTGGAGAGCGCCGATCGTCTCGCCAAGCAGGGCTACAACAGCGTGGTTGGGATGAAGGCCGAGGGCGTCGGCGCCTTCACCGCGCGCTATCGCGCCGCCTGGAAGGCGCTCGGCCGCGACGAGGCCGAGATGCCGTTCATCGGGCTGAGCCGTCACATCCTGGTCGCCGACACCGATAAGGAAGCGCAGAGCGCCGCCAAGCGCGCCTTCGCGCTGTGGTACGACGCTTTGATCCATCTCTGGCGAGCCCATGGTGTCGGCCTGCCGCGCCAGATGATTCCCGCCGAGTTCGAGGGAGCGCTGGACGGCGGCTATATCATCGCCGGCTCGCCCTCGACGGTGCGCGAGCGCATGAAGCACGACAACGACGTCGCCGGAATCAACTACTGCCTCTGCCGTCTCGCCTTCGGCGATCTGTCGTTCGAGGAGTCCAAGCGCTCGCTCGAGCTGTTCGCCAAGGAAGTGATGCCGGCGCTGTAGCGCACAGATGAAAAAGGGATGGCCGCCGCCGCGGACATCCCTGTATCGCGCATAGAATAAGCGAAAAGAAACAGACTGGCAACACACGCCGTATCCCAATACATGAGAGCCCCTTCGTGCCTTCAAAGGGGACAAAGATGATCGCGTGTGGACTGGATTTCGGGACGTCGAACTCGGCCATCGGCGTCGCCGGCGACAACACGGCCGCGCTCGCGCCGATCGAGGCCGACAGCACGCTGATGCCGAGCGCGGTATTCTTCGACTACGAGACCAAAGACCGGGTGCTGTTCGGCAACGCAGCCGTCGCCGCCTATATCGGCCAGACCGAGGGCCGGCTGATGCGGGCGCTCAAGTCGATCCTGGGCTCGTCGCTGATCGAGGAAGAGACCATGCTGGGGGGCCGCAAGGTGCCGCTCACCACCGTGGTCGAAGTCTTCGTGCGGCATCTGAAAGACAAGGCGGAAGCCTTCGCCGGTCAGGAGATCGCCGCCGTCGTCCACGGCCGGCCGGTGCGCTTCGTCGACGACGATGACGCCGCCGATACACGGGCCCAGTCGGTGTTGGAGACCATTGCCCGCCGCGTCGGCTTCCGCGAGGTCGCCTTCGTGTACGAGCCGATCGCGGCCGCCCATCACTATGAGCAGACGATCGAGCGTGAAGAGCTGGTGCTGGTCGCCGATATCGGTGGCGGTACGAGCGACTTTTCCGTCATCCGCCTCGGCCCGCAGCTGCGCGGGCGCGCCGATCGCAGCCAGGACGTGCTCGCGACCGCCGGTGCGCGCATCGGCGGCACCGACTTCGATAGCGCGCTCAACCTTGCGGCGGTGATGCCCCTGCTCGGCCTCGGCACACAGCTCGTCGAGAAAAACCTGCCGATGCCGAACGCGCTCTATCATGAGCTCGCCACCTGGGCGACGATCAACTTCGCCTACACCTACAGGAACGAACGTGAGATCGCCGACCTGGTCGCGCTCGCGGGCGAGCCCGAAAAGGTGGAGCGTCTCCTGACGGTCGTGCAACAGCGGCTCGGCCATCGCCTCGCGTTCGCAGTCGAGGACGCCAAGATCGCGCTGAGCGCCGACGAAAACGCAACCGTGCCTCTGACCTTTCTCGAAGCCGGCCTAGCCGTTACGGCGACGCGCCCCGAGCTCGACCACGCCATCGAAGCCCGAATCGACCGGCTGTTCAGGACAGCGAGCAATTGCATCGCGGCAGCCGGCCTGAGACCGGCCGCCATCGATACGATCTTCCTCACCGGTGGATCGAGTCGCGTGCCGGCCGTGCGGACCGCGATCGGTCGGGCAGCGCCGTCGGCTCGCCTGGCCGGCGGCTCCGATCTGCTGTCAGTCGCGATAGGATTGACTCAGATGGCCGGGATCATGGCCTGAGCGATTCTACGCTCAACAATTTTATTGGGTTCTGACCCTAGTTCGGCAATCGTTGAAAGTGTCCGCTATGATGACGCTCGCGATCCCTTGGATCTTGGCATTCTCGGGATGGATTGCCGCGTATGCTTTGTTCGCTGCACTATGAATGGTAACGCCAGCGAGGCCTTTGCGCGTATCTGTGATCCTCCGTCTTTCCAACGGCTCGTTTCCTTCGAGCGGTCAGCGTTCCAGCAATTGCGTCCAGCGACGGACAATATCGTCGTGCTGGTCCACCGCTTCCTCATAGTTGATCGTATGCAGTTTGATGTCCTTGAGCGGCACCAAGCTGCCGCCGGCCGGTACGTCCGGCCGGACCGGATAGACATAGTTCTTGGCATAGATTGCCTGGGCCTCGGCCGACAGCAGAAACTCGAGCAGCAGGCGAGCTGCATTCGGGTGCTTGGAGCCTTTCATGACCGAGGCCGCGCCGAGCGACACGATCGCGCCGTCGGCGGGATAGACGTTGCGCAGCGGTACGCCGCGCTGCAGCGCACGGAACGACCGGGCGCTGGCGTCGCCGCCAACCAGGCGCTCCCCGCTGGCCACCGAGTTCTCGGCCTCTGGCCAGCCCTGGATGACCATGGTCTCGTTAGCTTTCATCTTCTCGATCAGTTCCCAACCGTGTAGTTCGATCAGGCCCTTGACCGTGGCGTATTGCGAACTGCCGTAGTTCGGGCTGCCCCAGACCAGTTTGCCCTTCCATTTCGGGTCGGCGATATCGGCCCAGGTCTTCGGCTCGTCGGCGGTGGAGACTTTGTCCTTGTTGACGATCAGATGCATGAAGATGAAGGCGGTGCCGTACCAGGCGCGATTCGGATGTTTGAACCCGTCGGGCAGAACGGCACCGTTCGCCGCCTCATAGGGATCGACCGCGCCCCGGCGGAACAGGCCCGTCAGCATGGTCGGGTCGGACAGTTCGGTCAGATCCGCCTCCAGCCGCCGCGTGCGCAACTCCAGCGTCAGCTTCTGCGCGATCTGCGACCCACCGGCTCGGAACAGTTTGACGTTGATGCCGTATTTCTTCTTGAACGCAGCGGCGCAGGCCTCGGCGGTCAGCGTGTCAGCCGAGGTGTAGAACGTCACTTCCCCTTCCGATTTTGCTTTCGAAACCAGCGCATCGTCCTGGGCACGGCCGATACGCGGCAGGCTGACGGCCAGCGCGACGGCGGCGCCAATCAGAGACGTGCGGCGATCGATCATGTCGGTTCCTTCGGTGATTGTGTTTTGTCAGTTGAACATTCGTTCGCCGATCGCGCGACGGACAATCCAGAAAAAGGCCATCACCAGCACCAGCAGCACGACCATCAGCGCGGCGGTTTCCTGGACCAGCCCCTCCTCCCACATGCGGAAGGCGGTCACCATCATCGTCTCGGTGCCCGGTGCAGCCAGCAGGATGGCCGAGACGACCTCGCGCAGGCAGGCAACGAAGACCAGCATGACGGTCGAAAAGACGCTGAACTTCACCAGCGGCAGCGTGATCCGTTGCGTGGTGCGCCACCAGCCCGCGCCGACAACGCGGCCGGCCTCCAGCAGCGAGTCGTCGATCTGGCGCAGCGCCGCCGACAGAGGCTGGATGGCGAAAGGCAGAAAGCGCGCGAAGTAGCAGACGACCAGGATCCACAGCGTGCCGTACAGCACCAGGGGCGGGCGGATGAAGGCCAGGATCACGCCGACGGTGAACACAGCGCCCGGGATCGAATACGGCAGGAACGTCAGGTAGTTCAGCACCTGGCGGGCGCGGCCTCGTGTCTTGACGATGATGTAGGCGAGGATGAATCCCGCCGTCAGCGTCGTCGCCACCGTCACCAGCGCCAGGAGCAACGTGTTGCTGATGGCCGACAGCGTCTGGGTCCGCGTGAACAGCACGTTTTCGAAATGGGCCAGCGTGAAATTCGTCGCCGCGAACCAGTTGGTCCAGACCTTCGCGACCGACATGAAGATCAGGATCGCGGCCGGAAAGATCAGCACAACGCAGACCACCAAGCCGAACAGCGCGCAGGTGACCCAACGCCAACGGCCAAGCGCCAGTTCCCGCGGCCGCATGCCCTTGCCAACAATGGTCGAGAAGTTCCGCCGCCGTAGCACATACATCTGGAACGTCAACAGCAGCACGGCGAAAGTCAGAAACAGCATCGCCAGCGCCGCCGTGAACTCCAGCCGCGGCGGAAAGGCCGTTAGTTCGACATAGATCTGGCTGGCCATGACGTAGATCTTCGCCGGGATGCCGATCAGCGCGGCCGGGCCGAACACTACCAGGTTGTAGATGATGGTCAGGTTCATCGCGGTCAGGATCGCCGGCAGTACCAGCGGCAGCGTGATTCGCGTCATCACCCGCCAGCGCGAGGCCCCGGCCGTCGTCGCCGCTTCCTCCAAAGTGGGGTCCATTGACCGCAGGGCGCTGTCCACCAGCAGGAAGGACTGCGGGAAGGCACCGCAGGCAGTGACCAGCACGAGACCGGTGAAGCTGAAGATGTTAAACGGCTTCATGCCGAACAGTGCCTGGAACAGCACATTCATGAGGCCTGCGTTCGGCTGAAAGATCACCACGAATGCCATGGCCTGGAACAACGGCGGCAGGACGAAGGTGACCGCGCTCGCGGCCCGAAAGAAGGCCTTGCCCGGCATGTCCGTGCGCGCGACGGCCCATGCCATGGGAACGCCGATCAGCATCGCAATGGCGGTAGATAGCAGCGCGTAGACCAGACTGTCCCAGAGCAGTTTCAGGTAGTAGGGAGAGAAGACCTCTCGGTAGTGCGCCAGCGTCCAGTTACCGGACTCGGTCTGGAAACTGCCCACGATCAGCCAGAAGACGGGATAGATCACCAGCAGAGCCAGCGCGGCGAACACGCCGCCCCACAGCAGCCAGCGCGCGGCGCGCCCTTCGGTGGCGATGGCGAGCGAAGGCAGGGTCGTGGCACTCAAGCCGCGGATCCTCACGCTTCGACTGGCACGATGCGCTCCGGCGGGAAGGTCAGGAACACCTCGTGCCCCTGCTTAACCGCCAGCCTGCGCGGCACATGGGCGCGGATTTCCTGCCCGCCCGGATCGGCAAAGACGGCCATGTTCTCGCCCTGGTAGATCACTGACCTGATCTTGGCGGGAAACAGGTTGACCGCGGCGCCGTTAGGTTCTCGGGTGACCTGCACATCCTCCGGCCGGATCGAAAGTTTGGCGATCCGCGCCTGGTCGATCCCGTTCGGATGGAAGACCAGCGCGCCAAACGGCGTGCAGGCAGCAAGCCCGTTGCCGGCCGGTTCGATCCGCTCGATGCCGATCAGGTTGCTCAACCCGACGAACCGCGCGGTGAACTCGGTGCGCGGGCGTTCGTAGATGTCGCGCGGCGTACCCTCCTGCTCGATCCTGCCGTCGCGCATGACAACGATCTTGTCGCTGAGCACCATCGCCTCGGACTGGTCGTGGGTGACGCAGATCGCCGTGACGCCGGTCCGTTCCTGGATCGCGCGCAGCTCAAAGCGCATCTCCTCGCGCAGGCGGGCATCCAGATTGGCCAGCGGCTCATCGAGAAGCAGAACTTCGGGGTTGTAGGCAAGCGCCCGGCCAAGCGCGATGCGCTGCTGCTGGCCGCCGGACAGTTGACCCGGCATGGCATCGATCCGGTCCGCGAGCTTCAGTAGGGACAGCACCCCCTTGATCCGATCGGCGATCCGAACCTTCGACCAGCCGCGCAACGACAGCGCAAAGCCGATGTTGTCGCGCACCGACATGTGCGGCCACAGCGCGTAATTCTGAAACACCATGCCGATGTTGCGTGCTTCCGATGGCACGTTCACGCCGCGACGGGAAGAAAACAGGACGGTGTCGCCCATCGCGATCTCCCCTTCCTGCGGTGTCTCCAGGCCCGCCACGCAACGCAGCGTCGTTGTTTTTCCGCAACCGCTCGGCCCCAGCAGCGTCGTCAACTCGCCGCGTTCAGCGCGTAGCGTGACGCGATCGACCGCCACTGGGCCGGCGCCGTATCGCTTGACTAGGGACTGGATGCTGATCGGTTGCATGCCCACTCAGGAACCGGATGCCCGCCCGTCGCGACGGCGCGCCGTGAACGTGTCGCCGCGCCGCGCGGATGGTGCGGACCGCTCCCGGTCAGTCCGCCGCTTGAGTTTGCATGCGAAGCTCGTGCTCGACGGAGAGGATCGGGAAGCCCTCGATGGACACCGACTTCCGCCCATCGACACCGACGCAGGGTTCGCCAACCAAGGTGATGCGATAGAGCTGCCGGTCGAAATCGGAGGAAAAAATGTCCCTCGGCGCCAAATGCGAGGTGGCACGATTGTCCCAGAACGCAATATCTCCGGTATTCCACTTGAAGCGCACGGTATATTCAGGCCGCGCTATATGCTCCCACAGCAGTTCCAGGATCTTCTGGCTTTCGCGCGGGGTCATGCCGACGATCGACTTCAGGAAGGACGGGCTGACGAACAGCACCCGCTCACCGGTTTCCGGATGAACGGTCACCAGCGGATGCTCGCTGCGCAGCGCGCGGCGCTTCACTCGTTCGTTGTACTCGGCAGTGGCGTTCGCGTTGCCCCGCGGCTCGAAGGCGTGAATGGCCCGCAGACCGTCGATGAAAGTCCGCATTGGCTCGGACAACCCGGCATAGGCCACGGCGAGGTTGGTCCAGAACGTGTCGCCACCATAGGGCGGGATCGTCACACCACGCAGGATCGAGCCGGCCGGCGGGTTCACCGCGGCAGTGATGTCGGTGTGCCAGCCGGACCACGGCGTCAACATCATCGATCCGCGATCGGAATTGGCGGTACGGTTCTTGGCGACCGAGTAGATCTCCGGATACTGATCGATGTGGCCGAACACGGCGTGGCCGATCGTGCACTCCCCGAACTGTCTCGCCATCGCGACATGCTGCGCGTGGTCCAGGTGCTGGCCACGGAAGAACACCACCTTCCATTTCAGCAGCGCGTCCCGCACGGCCTCAATTGTGCCGACGGAAGTGCCTTCTTGAGGTCGAGATTGCTGATCTCGGCGCCGATATGCAGCGTCAGCGGGGTGACTACGATGCCACTGGGGTCCTGATTCGACGATGACATGCGACTTCCTCCGGAGATTTTTGTTGGCTCCGCATGATGAACTATCGATCGTTCCTCCACCTGCATAGATACGCCTGTAGGCATTGTTCGGCGTGGACAAAGTCAGCGAAGTCCGTATTACGGATTATGATTCGATAAGAGCTGCAACCTCCTGATAGTGGATTCTATCGGAGCCCCTCTGCCCGCGGCCGTCATCGAGCCCGTCCGTCGCAGTTTCGCGGTGCTAGCTGTAAGCTTTCAATAGGTTGTCCATCCGGCGCCGGCCGAGGAAGCTGATGCTGTCGAGACGTCAAACTGTCCTTGGAGGAGCCGAATGGACATCAGAATGCCCGCCTGACGCCGCGCGGTCGAGAGCACATGCTCAACATGGTTCTCGGCGGGCAAACGCCGAAGGCCGTCAGTGAAGCCGTAGGCGTTTGCCCTCGCACGGTGAAGAAATGGGTCGACCGTTTCCACGCGGAAGGCTTGGCTGGCCTGCAGGACCGCAGCTCGCGGCCCGATCGGCTGCGCCGGCCGACGCCCCGGGCCATCGTCGACCGCATCGAGGCGCTGCGCCGCCAGCGCCTTACCGGCAAGGCGATCGCCGCCGAAACCGGCGTCTCGACCGCCACCGTCAGCCGCGTCCTCAAGCGTTTGGGCCTCAACAGCCAGAGCGCAGCCGAAGGGTCGCCATCGACGATGCTTCTCGCATCGCCTTCAGTCGCATCATGAAGACCCAGCGCAAAGCCTGCGCCATTGGGACTGATGTCGGCCTCCGTCTACCGAGTTAAATCCGGCACCGGCGGACCCACGTCGATAGACATTTGTCTTGCCCACTTAAGGTGTCGGCGCCTCGCGGTAATCGCGGCCATCGAGCAGTCGGCCAGCATTCCGGCGGCCGACCTTCTTCATGTCCTGGCCGTGCTCGCCCCATTGCTTGAAGAACAGCGGCACGTGCGCTGCGGCACACTGTGTCCGCAGCGAGCGGAACCAGTCGGGATCGGACGGCCGGGCACGCGGCCCGCTCTCGCCGCCGGCGATCACCCAGCCAATGCCGGGCAGGTATCGGCCGAGATCGAGCGGTCCCAACAGCGGCTCAGCCGACACGACACGGACCTTGGCGTCGATCGCCAACAGATGCGGCGCGCGCAGGTCGA
Source organism: Reyranella sp. (assembly GCA_036493235.1). Lineage (GTDB taxonomy): Bacteria > Pseudomonadota > Alphaproteobacteria > Reyranellales > Reyranellaceae > Reyranella. The sequence goes on along the minus strand of DASXQC010000773.1, from coordinate 1,560 downwards.
GCATCGTCTGGTTCTCGGCGGTAATGCCGGGCCAGAGATTGTCCGGCACCTTCCGTGACGCGAAGAACTTGCGCGCCACCAGTGGGCGCTTGGTCAGCAGGATCCAGTCGAGATTCGGCGTCGCCTCGATCAGGCGGAGATAGTCCTCGCGCCATTCTGTTGAGACCTCGGCATCGAACGGATCGGCCAGGCTCGGCCCGAACACCCTCGCCCGCCGGCCCGCCGCCGCAGCCTTGCGGTTCCAGCGCATTGGCTGCTGCCATGTGGTGACTGACGTCCGCCGGCGCGGTGCGCGCGGCTCGAAACGCGCCCACTTGCGCCGGTGCGCCATGGCGGCGGCATAGCAGTTGTCGCAGGCGGGGCTGACCCGCGTGCAGCCGATCCACGGATTGAAGGTGTGGTCGACCCACTCGATCTTGGTTTGCTCGGCCATGCCCCGGACTTATTCACCGATTTTGGCAAGACAGGGGGTGACGGGAAAGTGGGAAGAATCATCTAAAAGCCTTGTGCCAGCGGCATCGGAGGCTTCCCACACGGTTGGGAAGTGGTGGGAAGCCTGGGAGCCCCACCCCCAGACCCCGCCCCACTTCCAAGCTCTATTGCGAGGCCAATTACAGGCCTCAGACACGGCAAAGCCGGCGATGGTGGGGCCATCGCCGGCTCCGTCGGAAGGTCCGCTTAGCTCGCCCGGGGAGATACAGCGACGAAGCGGGTTGAGCCCTCCCGATAGACTTTCATGAGCACAGGCTTCTTGGTGTCCTTGGCTTCCTTCAGCTTGGTCGCGGCATCCTTCGGTCCATCGACCGATTCGTGTCCGACCTGCTGGATGATGTCGCCTGCGCGCAGGCCCTGGTCTTCAGCCGGGCTGCCCTGCTCGACCGAGGCGATCAGGGCACCCTTGACGCCGTCCTTGATGCCGAGCTGCTGGCGCGCCTCGGGAGAGATCGGCGCCAGCGAGAACCCGAAAGCGCCGGGCGAAGCCTTGCTCTCCTGGCCCTTGCTGGTGTCCTCGTCGTCGGCCTTGGCCTGCTTGTTCAGGTTGGTGTAGTCGCCGAGCTTGGCGCTCACCGTCATTTCCTTGCCGTCGCGCACCAGGCCGAGCTTGACCGAGCTGCCCGGCGTGAAGCCGGCGATCGTGCGGGTCAGGTCGCGGACGGTCGGGATGTCCTTGCCGTCGACGGTCTTGATGACGTCACCCGACTGCACGCCTGCCTTCGAGGCGGCGCTGTTGGGCTCGACTTGCGCCACGAGGGCGCCCGTGGTCGAGCCGAGCGACAGGCTGCTGGAGATGTCGTCCGTCACCGGCTGGATCTGGACGCCCAACAGCCCGCGCTCGACCCGCCCATGATCGCGGAGCTGGCTTACCACCGGGCTGGCAACGCTGGACGGGATGGCGAAGCCAAGCCCGATCGAGCCGCCGGTCGGCGAGAAGATCGCGGTGTTGATGCCGATGACCTTGCCGTCCATGTCGAACAGCGGGCCGCCGGAGTTGCCGCGGTTGATCGCGGCGTCGGTCTGGATGTAGTCGTCGAACGGGCCCGACTGGATGTCGCGGCCGCG
>DASXQC010000772.1:0-5991 GCA_036493235.1 Reyranella sp. | reverse complement strand
GCCAAGGTCGGGGTCGAGGGTTCGAATCCCTTCGCCCGCTCCAATCTTCCCATCAGTTGTTACAACGGTTTGAGCCGCTTTTGCGGCCCCGGCCGCTTGTCCGGGATTTGGCGAAGTTTCTAACGCCGCAACAATTCGGACAGCGGCGTCAGATTGGGGAGGACCAGATCGGGCGGGGGGACGCTCGCATCCAGGTCGAGGCCGCGCCGGTTGATCCAGGCAATCGTGAAGCCAAGTGGCTTGCCGCCCACCATGTCGGTGAACTGCGATTGCCCGGAATGCAGGATCTCCGACACGCTCATTCCCGACGATTTCAGGAGATAGCGGAACAGCGCTCCGTCCGGCTTGTAGCCGCGCGCTCGCTCGGCCGTGCAGACGAGGTCGAATTCGCGCGCAAGCTTGGTCGCGCTGAGCAGGTCGTCGTCGATGTTGGAGACGAGGGCGAGCTTGTAATGGCGCGCGAGGACATCCAGGGTCGGCAGAACGTCCGGGTAGAGTTCCATCGAGGAGAAGCACTCGAAATATCGCTGGATCGCTTCTTCCCGGCCCGTCGCCACACCGAACTTCTCGTACGCTTCGAAAAGAGAAAGGCGGCAGATCTCTTTGTAGCTCCGGTACGGCTCGCGATAGTGCGCGATGTTCCGCTGCTCCCAGAACGCGTAGAACGCCTGGGCGTCCAGGTCGGTTCGTCCCGCCTCGCCAAGGATGCTCTGGAAGGCACCGACGTTCGCGGGCGGCGTGTTGACCAACGTGCCGTACACGTCGAACGACAACATGCGCGGATCGAAGCCATCCGGCAGCTTGGGCTCGCTCATCGTCGTTCTCCATTGTCCGAGGCTTGCGCAAGACGAAGGTGCCGTACTCGAAGGGGCCGGACAAAAGACGGTTTCTCAGCAGGTGTTGAGCGTCCTACAACACCCTGATGCGCCCTCTTCCTCCCTTGGCCGCCCTGCGTGCGTTCGAGGCGGCGGCTCGCCTGAGTGGTTTCGCGCGGGCCGCGGCGGAGCTGAACGTCACGACCAGCGCCGTCAGCCATCAGATCCGCGGACTGGAGGAAAGCCTGGGCGTACGCCTGCTGGAGCGCAGCATCGGTGCCGGCGGCGTCCGCGTCACGCCGGCCGGTGCCAGGCTGCTGACCGCGACCAACGGCGCCCTCGCGCTGCTCGAGGATGCCTGCACCGAGATCCGCGGCACGGGAAAGCGGCGGCTGATCGTTTCTGCCAACGTGTCGCTGTCCACCATGTGGTTGGCCCGGCGGCTCGCCGAGTTCTCGGCCCTGCACCCGGAAACATCGGTCGATGCGACTATTCAGCTGGAAGAGCCGGACTTCGCTCGTAACAGCATTGACCTCGCCATTGTGCACGTTCCGGAACGGGCACTGCGGCCCGAGGATGTAGTGCTGTTGCGCGAGCAGGTCTTCCCGGTCTGCAGTCCGGACCTGTTTCCCCTTGCCTCCCAGGGCGCGCACCGCTGCCGGCTCCTTCAGGAGGCGCCCGAGGACAGCCCCGAAGTGGACTGGCGCAACTGGGCCTTGGACCTTGGCCTGCCGCGCAACCTCGAAGACAAGATCATCCGCTACAGCACCTTCAGCCAGGCCATCGGCGCCGCGCTCGGCGGGGCAGGGATCGCGCTCGGCCGGTCGCCCCTCGTCGATCCGGAGCTGGCCAGCGGGCGCCTGGTCCGCTTGTCTTCGGAACTCTCCCGGCCCGCCTCCTGGCGCTTCGTCCTGCGCCGCGGACCGTCGCGGCCGCATCCAATGCTGGAGGCGCTGATCGGCTTCCTGCGCAAGGAAGCGGGACAAGGGAAATCTGCATGAAGCGTTCTCCCCAATGGCCTCGATTCAACGTCGGGAAGCCACCGGCGTTTCCGGCACGAAAGCCGCGTCCGGCCGTCACGCTGAGAGGTGATGCCGCCGCCGAGGCAATCTGCGCCGTGGTTCGCCGCATTCCTCGCGGTTGGGTGGCGACCTATGGTCAAGTCGCCACGATGGCCGGCATGCCGAGACGCGCCCGCCTTGTCGGCCGGGTCCTTCAGCACCTCGATTCGAAAACGAACGTCCCGTGGCACCGTGTCGTCAACGCCAAGGGCGAGGTGTCGTTCAGCCTCTCTCGCAATGGCGGGGACATTCTCCAGCGACGCTTGCTGGAAAAGGAAGGCATCGAATTTGACGCCAACAACCGCATGGACCTGGAACGAAATCGCTGGCGAGACTGAATTGGAAGCAGCGTACGCGGACCTCGCAGGCGCGAGTTGCAGCCAATCCCGGTCGGGTCCATGCTCTCGCCTTCCCAAGGAAGAACAGCGCAAGGGAGAAGTCCTCTGAAGATCATGATCATGGGCGCGTCCTACGGGTCGCTGCTTGCTTCCAAGGTCCTGTTCGGGGGCCATTCCGTGCATCTGATCTGCCTGCCGGCGGAGTCAGATCTGATCAATGCCGAGGGCTTCCGCGTGCGCATGCCGATCCGCGGCCGCAAGGACCCGGTCGAGATCGATTCGCGCAAGCTGCCCGGCAAGGTGACGGCGGGCGGTGTCGATAGTGCCAATCCGGCCGACTTCGACCTGGTCGGCCTCGCCATGCAGGAGCCGCAATACCGCTCGCCCGGCGTGCGCGAGCTGCTCGATGCGGTCGCCAAGTCGCGCAAGCCCTGCATGTCGATCATGAACATGCCGCCGCTCGCCTACATGCGCCGGCTGCCTGGCCTCGACGCCAACACACTGAAGCCCGCCTACACCGATGCCAGCGTCTGGGACAACTTCGATCCTGAGCGAGTCACCCTCTGCAGCCCCGACCCGCAGGCGATCCGCCCGCCGGACGAGAAGGTCAACGTCCTGCAGGTCACGCTGCCGACCAACTTCAAGGTTGCCAAGTTCAAGGACGCCAAGGCGAACGCGCTGCTCGAGCAGCTCGAGAAGGACATCGACGCCGTCCGCTTCGATGCGCCTGAAGGCAAGATCGAGCTGCCGGTGAAGCTCCGCGTCTACGACTCGCTGTTCGTGCCGCTCGCCAAGTGGTCGATGCTGCTGGCCGGCAACTACCGCTGCGTCACCAAGGACGGCATGCGCACGGCGCAGGAGGCGGTGCACAGCGACATCGAGACCTCGCGCTCGGTCTACAATTTCGTCTTCGACCTGTGTGTGAAGCTCGGCGCCAACCCGGCCGACCTCGTGCCGTTCGAGAAGTACGCCGCCGCGGCGCAGAGCCTGGTGCGGCCCGCCTCGGCCGCGCGCGCGCTCAACAACGGCATGCCCAACATCGAGCGTGCCGACAAGCTGGTCCAGCTGATCGCCAAGCAGAAGGGCCTGCACCACCCGGTGATCGACGCCGGCGTGGCTCTGGTCGATTCGCGGCTCGAAGCCAACCGCAAGAAGGCTGCGGCTTAACCTCTTTCCGGACCGCGGGGAGACGCCCGCGGTCCGGAAAGACTACCGCTCGGCGAGGGCGAGCTTCGCGCCGAGCATCACGAAAGCGGCGGCGAAGGTGCGGCGCATCCAGGCCAGCACCTTCGGCCGTGAGATGATGTGGGTGCGGATCGCCGCGGCGAACAGGCCGTAGCCCACGAACACCACGAAGGTCAGCAGCATGAAGACGGCGCTCAGCTCCACCATCAGGGGCAGGCCGTCGCTCACGTCCGCCGGCACGAACTGCGGCAGGAAGGCGAAGAAGAAGATCGTGAGCTTCGGATTCAGGATGTTGATCAGGATGGCGTGCACGATCACCTGCCGCGACGAGCGCTCGGGCTGCTTCTCGACGCTGAGCGCGCCGGACTCCTTCAGCGTCATCCAGGCCATGTAGAGCAGGTAGGCGACGCCGGCGTATTTCAGCGTCTGGAACGCAAGCGCGCTGGTATGCAGCAGCGCCGCCAGGCCCAGGATCGCCGCCGCCATGTGCGGCACGATGCCGAGCGTGCAGCCGAACGCCGCGACGATGCTCGCCCGGGCGCCACGCGAGAGGCCGGTGGCCAAGGTGTAGAGCACGCCGGTGCCCGGCGAGACGACGACGATCAGGGCGGTCAGCAGGAATTCCCAGCTCATGATGTTTTCTTCTCCACCGGCGGCGGCTCCCAGCCGAACACGCTACGGCCACCATACTCGAACGAGCGGCGCCGCTCTTCCGCCGTGAAGGCGCCGAACGACGGGCCGCTGGCCGTCGTCTCGAGCTGGCGTGCCTGGCGGTCGAGGCGACGGATGGCGTCGAGCTTCTCGTCGTTGCCGAGCTTGGCCGCGCCGAGCGCCGACTTCAGCACGCCGATCGTCTCGTCCAGCACCTTGACCGGCACCGGATAGGGATGGCGGTCCTTGCCGCCATGCGCCAGCGAGAAGCGCGCCGGATCGGCGAAGCGGTGCGGCGCGCCATGCACCACCTCCGACACCAGAGCCAGCGAATGGACCGTGCGCGCCCCGACACCCGGCACCAGCAGCAGCTCGGCGAAGTCCGACGGGCCGGCGTCGGCGGCCGCGGCCAGCGCGCCGTGTAGCCGACGCAGGATCACGTCCTTGGGCCGCACGTCGTGATGCTCGGGCATGACGAGATGCGGCAGCATCGGCGCCGTCTCCACCGGTGCCGGCTCGGTGCCGCGCAGCAGCGCCAGCTCGTGCACGATGCGGTCGGGGCCGAAGTCCTGCAGCAATTCGAGCTGGCTCTCTCGCGAGCGCTTCGCCCGCACGTCGGTGAGATTGACGATCTCGCCCTGGTTCTGGCCGTCGATCGCGGCATGCGGCGTCTCGATGAAGCTCTTCAGCTCCTGCGACGACCAGTGATAGCGGCGCGCCAGCTTGCTCTCACCGTTCATGCCTTGCTGCACCACGACCCATTGGCCGTCGTCAGTGACGACGAAGCCGTGAAGGTAGAGGTCGGAGCCGTCTTGCACCGCCGCGCTGTCGACCTTGGCCACCAGCCGGCTCGCCTTCGCCAACGCCGCACCATCGAAGCCAGTGCGCTCGCCTATCGCCGCCAGCTCGTGTGGCGTCTGGCGCGAATGGCTGCCGCGGCCGCCGCAGACATGCAGGCCGAGTTCCTTGGCGCGCGGCGTCAGCCCGCGCTTCAACGCGCCGATCACCGCCGTGGTGATGCCCGAGGAATGCCAGTCCATGCCCATCACCGCGCCGAACGACTGGAACCAGTAGGGATGGGCGAGCCGCCGCAGGAATTTCTCGCGGCCGTAAGTATGGACGATCGCTTCGGTGATCACCGTGCCGAGCCGAGCCATGCGCGAGGCGAGCCACGGCGGCACGCGGCCGGTGTGCAGCGGCAGGTCGGCGCTTCCGGATCGGCGGGCCATCCTCGCCTTGTAGACCGCGATCTAGGCCGATTCGAGGAGCAGTACGGTGCCGAGCCCGCCGTCGGCGCAGATGCTGACGATGGTGCGGTTGCCTTTTGGCATCGAAGCCAGCTTCTTCACGGCCATGCTGATGATGCGTGCGCCGGTCGCGCCGAAGGGATGACCCAGCGCGGTGCTGCCGCCGTTGGGGTTCAGGCGCTCGCGCGGGAAGGGGCCGAAATCGCGCGGCACATGCGCCCGCTCGGCAAGGAACTTCCTGTCCTGCAGCGCTTTCAGGTGGAACGCCACCTGCGCGGCGAACGCCTCGTGGATCTCCCAGAGATGGATGTCTTCGTAGCGGAGGTCGTGGCGCGCCAGCAGCCGCGGGATGGCGAAGGCCGGCGCCATCAGCAGGCCTTCGACGCGGAAGTCGACCGAGGCGATCTCCCAGTCGACCAGTCTCACACGCGGCGTCGTCGACGGCAGTCGCGCCATGCCCTTCGACGAGCCGACCCAGATGCCGGCCGCCCCATCGGTGAGCGGCGAGGAATTGCCGGCGGTCAGCGAGCCCTTGCCACTGGTGCGGTCGAACGTCGGCAGCAGCTTCGCGAGCTTCTCCAGCGAGGTGTCCTTGCGCGGGATGGTGTCGCGCACGGTGCCCGCCACCTCGATCACCAGATCGTCGAAGAAGCCCTTCTCCCAGCCGGCGACGGCGTTGCGATGGCTCTGGAGC
>DASXQC010000771.1:0-12069 GCA_036493235.1 Reyranella sp. | reverse complement strand
CGGCTACCCGGCCGACATCAAGATGATCTATTCGGCCAACGGCGATCTCTTCAACCAGTGCCCCAACGCTACAAAGATCGCCCGGTCGCTGGACGGCGTGGAGTTCATCGTCGTGCAGGACCACTTCCTGACACCGACCGCACGGCATGCCGACATCGTGCTGCCGGCCACGACCTTCTGGGAACGCAACGACGTGCACACGCCGTGGGCGGGGGCGGGGCACTACGCGATCTACATGAAGCAGGCAATCCAACCGATGTACGAGTGCCGCAACGACCTCGACATCTTCAGCGATCTCGCGGCCCGCGTCGGCATCAACGACTACAACGACAAGAGCGACGAGCAGTGGTTGCGTGAGCTGACAGCGGGTGCGGTCGACGATTTCGAGGCGTTCCGCGACGCCGGCGTGGCGCGCTTCGCCCCGCCCGAGGACGCCGTGGCCTTTGCCGCCCAGATCCGCGACCCGGACAATTACAAGTTCACCACGCCGTCGGGCAAGATCGAGGTCTATTCGACGGTGTTGGCCGCCAAGCCGGACTTCTACGGCCTCGGCGTCATCCCGCCAATCCCGACCTGGTTCGATCCGGTCGAGCCGCAGTCGAAGTACCCGCTGATGCTGTGCAGTCCCAAGTCGCGGGCGCGCACGCATTCGATCCACGGCAACCAGCCGCAGCTCGCGCGCGTCGATCCCGACGATGTCTGGCTGCATGTCGAGGACGCGAAGGCGCGGGGCATCGTCGACGGCCAGATGGTGCGCGTCTTCAATGAGCGCGGCTCGACCGTGCTGCCGGTCAAGGTCACCGACCGTATCGCCATGAGCGTGGTCTCGATCAAGGAAGGTGCCTGGTTCACGCCGGACGGCGAGGGCGCCGACATGACCGGCTGCGCCAACGCCCTGACAAACGATCGGTCGGCGCCGTGCGGGGCGACGACGTACAATACCAATCTCGTCGAGGTCGAAGCTGTGATGTGATGCAACAGGGGCTCCGCGCGCAGCTAGCGGTGCCGCGTGTCCACAGGAGCGAAGGCGGCCTTTGTGCCCCGGACCACCAGACCCGCCACGGGTGCACCGGCCTCCATGCGAAGCTCGGCGGGAATGATTTCAGGCTGCAGGCCACACGAGACGAGCAACTGTTCCACGTACGCCCTGGAATGACTGTAACGGCCGTGCATCTCGAGGCGGTGGTCCAAGCCCACATGGCCTCCGACGGCATGTTCAAGCGTAAACACCAGCATCCCGCCTGGACGCAGTGCCGTTGCGAACGCCGAGACGACAACCTGCAAGGAGCCAAAATACACAAGCGTGTCGGCCGAGACGATCAGGTCGAAGGTTTCGCTGTTGTTGCGCAGGTAGTCCGTCAGCTCTGCCTTCACCAAGGTCCGGTAAAGCTTCTTGTCCTGGGCCTGAGCCAGCATCTTTTCGGACAGATCCACGCCAACCAACCTGCGGGCGAAGGGCGCCACGATTGCGCCGCACAGACCGGTTCCACATCCTGCATCCAGCACGTCGAGCTGCTGGCAGGGCTCGACGCCCGACCGCTCCAGCATTGCCCCGACGAGTGCTGGTGCCCGGTACGACAGCTTCTGAAGCTTGGCCTCGAAGCTCGATGCGAAGCTATCGAAGGTCGTCTCGACAAAGGCATTGGACGCGCGTTTGGGAACACGCCGACCGGTGCACGCCGCCAACATGTGCGACGCGACCGGGTCGCCGGGCTCTTCCACGAGCCATTTCTCGTAGATGTTGACGGCCTCGTCGATCTCACCGAGCTCGCAATGAGCCAATGCCAGCAGCTTGCGTCCTTCGCGGGACTTCGGTCTGAGCGTGACTACCGTGCTGTAGCACGCAGCAGCTTCTTCGGTGCGCTTCAGGCCATTCAGCAGGATCCCGAGGTTGGTGTGCGCGTCGATGTGTGTCGAATCCAGCTTGATGGCCATGCGGTACGCGGCCTCGGCATCGACCATCTGTCCGATTGCCCGTAGCAATACGCCGAGATTGCTGTAGGCATTGGCATGATCGGGATCGAGCGCTATGGCCCGCCGATAGTGCTCGATTGCGAGGTCGAACTTGTCGGCCGACTGCAGGACGATGCCAAAGTTGCTGTACCAATCGGCGTCGTCGGGTGCGAGTGCGAGGCTACGTCCAATGAATTCAATGGCTTCGTCGTTGCGGCCTTGTTGATGGGCGAGTACGCCTGCGTAGTGCAACGCGCGCGGATGATCGGGCGACGCCCCGAGGGCGCTGCGGAAGAGTTCGTGTGCCTCGGCAAATTGCCCGTTCTTCTGCAGAAGGATTGCGACCGAGATTGCCTCGTCGACCGTCAACTCGCGAGTGGTCGACTGCTCCATCGGTATGCGGGCGGGCTTCCGCTCTCCTCTGGCAGACGTGGCACTATCCAGACTTGTTGGCTTTGAGGTCGTACTTGAAATGAATGCCGGCATCGAGCGATCCGTCGGCCCTTTGCGGGCGGTACTCGAGGTCGACCTTGGCGAACGCAAGGCCCACAGTCTCCGAGGCTGGCCCTGAGGTGTCGCCAGCATGCACGACGCTGGTGACCAGGACATCGTTCAGCTTGACGATGAGGAATTCCTGCTGGCCCTTGCCCGCCTTGCGATGGGTTATGGTCGCCTCCTTTATGTGCTCGCCCGTGGCGCACACAGTGAGAAGGCTCGGTGTTGCTTTGTCGATTCTGTGAACAATGGAGAGATCCTGAAATGTCGCCTTGCCGACGCCGGCTCCGCTGCCCGAACTGTGGCTCGCTGGATTGGTGACGCCCCATGAGAACGACAGCACCTCGATCTCGTCCTTGTGCTTGCTGTCGATCGATTCGCCTTTGATATCACCGATCTTGGCAAAGATATCGATGGCCATTGGACTACTCCCCCCGCTGATCGTCGTGACGGGCAGATTTCAATGCAGCAGGGAAAGTAGAAACTGCGAGCGTTCGGTGAGTCAACGGTTGTGCGAGGCGCGACATCGCTCACATGAAGACCCGCGAAACCAGCGGAACTGGTTTGTATCGAGGATATCGCCGCTGCCGGACGATACCGACGACAAGCCTCGCGAAGGGTAAGCATCTGCGCACGGGTGGCGTCAGTCCGCGAGATTGGTTGCACTTCATCATCTCCGTGCTGTGTCATGACGTTGGCTATGTGCGCGGCGTTTGCAGACACGACAGGCAGGGGTGCTACATGACCGGCAAAGACGCCGAGACGGCGGAATTGATCGAAGGGGCAACCGACGCGGCGCTGATGCCCTATCAATATCCTGCGCTGTTGCGGGCGGCCGATCTCATAGGCCAGCTTGCCGACCTCAACTACATGCGAAAGATATCGGCGTTGTTCATCGAGTTCGAAGAGACGGGAATGAACAAGAAGCTCGGTTACAGCAGCTCATCGGAGCTCGGGGCCGCGTATCCGAAGTTCTTTGGGTCCGTCGTGGCTCCCGATATTGCTGACGCGCTCGACAACCTGCGCATGACCCGGGAGGCAAGCTTTAGGTCGCAAAGCTGTATGCCACGTCTTTGCCGAGGAGGACGAACTGCCAGCCTTGGGCTCGGAACGCCGACAGACGTGATCCGGGCTTTGATCCGCCTCTGCCCGCAGGGCGTGGTCTTGCCTTCCTAACCTGCCGACACGTCCAGGGCGCTGCGGTCGAAGCCGGCGTTGAAGCGCAGGAGCTCGCGCGTGTAGTCGTGCGTCACCTGGCTGTTCGCCATCGCCGTCGCGGTGGTGGTCTCCACCAGCAGGCCGCGGGTCATCACGCCGATGCGTTCGCAGAGATGGGCGATGACCGCGAGGTCGTGGCTGACCATCAGCAGGGTGAGCCCGCGGTCGCGGCGTAGGCGGGCGAGCAGGTTGAGGATTTCCGCTTGCACCGAGACGTCGAGGGCACTGGTGGGCTCATCCAGCAGCAGGATGCGCGGTTCCAGGATCAGGGCGCGGGCGATTGCCACGCGCTGGCGCTGGCCGCCCGAAAGCTGGTGCGGGAAGCGGTAGCGGTGCTCGCGGCCGAGGCCGACTTCGGCCAGCGCCTGGACGATGCGCGCCTCGCCGCGGTCGAGCCGGTGGATGGCGACCGGCAGGCTGAGGATCTGGTCGACCGTCTGGTTCGGATGCAGCGAGCCATAGGGGTCCTGGAAGACCATCTGCGTCATCTTGCGCTGCGCCGTGGTGCGGCGCCGGTCGACCCGCTGAGCCGCCAGCGTGATCTCGCCGCTCGCATACGGAATCAGCCCAGCGACAGCGCGCAGCACGGTGGATTTCCCCGAGCCGGATTCGCCCACCAGCCCGACCGCCTGGCCCTCGGGGACCGCGAGCGTGAGGTTACGGACCGCCGTCACGGCGCGTGGGCCGCTGCCGTAGGTGATGGTGACGTCGTCGAGCGCGATCATGTGACGTCGGCCATCCAGGCAGGATCGCGCTGCAACTGCGGCAGCTCCGTCTGGCGCTGACCGAGTCGGGGCAGGGCGGCGAGCAGGCCGCGCGTGTAGGGATGCTTCGCCTCGGAGAGCTTACCGGCTTCGCAGGTCTCCAGCACCTGACCCGCGTACATCACCAGCACGCGGTCGCAGAACGAGGAGACCAGGTGCAGGTTGTGGCTGATCAGCAGCAGGCCCATGCCGCGGCTGCGCACCAGCTCGTCGAGGATGGCGAGCACCTGGGCCTGCACGGTGACGTCAAGCGCCGAGGTCGGTTCGTCGGCGATCAGGATGTCGGGGCCGGCGATCAGCATCATGGCGATCATCACCCGCTGGCCCATGCCGCCGGAGACCTGGTGCGGATACATCGTGTAGACCCGCTCGGGGTCGCGGATATGCACGGCCTGCAGCATGTCCAGCGCCGCGCGTTTGGCGTCGCGAGCGCTGCTGCGCAGGTGGCTGCGATGCGTCTCGGCGATCTGCTGGCCGACCGACATAACCGGATCGAGCGAGTATTTCGGATCCTGCAGCACCATGGCGATGCGCCGGCCGCGCAGCTTGCGAAAGCCGCGTTCGGACAGGCCACGCAAATCCGTATCGGCCAGCCGCAATTCGTCCGCCTCGATCCGGCCTGGATGGCCGACCAGGCCCATGATGGCGCGGCCGGTCGTCGACTTGCCGGAGCCGCTTTCGCCGACGATGCCGAGGCGCTCGCGGCCGAGGGTGAAGCTCACGTTACGCACGGCGCGGACGTCGCCGTCGTCACTCGGATAGGTGACGCTGAGGTTACGCACGGCGAGGAGCGTGTCCGTCATGATCTGGCGTCGCCCGCGTCGCGCAGCCCGTCGCCCAGCAGGTTGAAGCCCAGGCTGACGATGAAGATGGCCAATCCGGGAATGGTCGCGACCCACCACTGGTCGAGCAGCACCTGCCGGCCGGAGGAAACCATCGCGCCCCATTCCGGCGCCGGTGGCTGGGCGCCCAGTCCGAGGAAGCCCAGCCCCGCGGCGGTGAGGATGATGCCGGCCATGTCCAGGGTCAGGCGGATGATCACGCTGGGCAGGCAGAGCGGCACGATCTGGGTCGCGATGATGCGCAGCGCCGACGCGCCCTGCAGCTCCGCGGCCTGGATGAATTCGGCGCGCCGGCGGGTCAGCGTCTCGGCGCGGGCGAGCCGGGCATAGGGTGGCCAGGCGGTCAGCGCGATGGCGATCACGGCGTTCTCGATCCCCGGGCCGAGGGCGGCGGCGAAGGCCAGCGCCAGCACCAAGCGCGGGAAGGCGAGGAAGATGTCGGTGATGCGCATCAGCACCTTGTCGATAAAGCCGCCGAAGTATCCGGCGGGCAGGCCGATCGCGAGGCCCACCGGCACGACGATCACGCCCACCATGGCAACGATGGTGAGAGTGATGCGTGAGCCGAACACCACGCGGGCGAACAGGTCCCGCCCCAGCTCGTCGGTGCCGAACAGGTGCTGCCAGCTTGCCGGCTGCAAGCGGTTCTCCAGCACCTGCAGGGTGGTGGCTTGTCGATCGGCGATCAGCGGGGCGAAGATCGCCATCAGGATCAGCAGCAGCACGATGCCGAGCCCGGTCATCGCCAGCGTATTGCGACGGAAGCCCAGCCAGGCGCGGAACCAGCGGCCGCAGCGCGCCTGCATCCGACTGGCGGGCGACGGGCTCAGCAGCCAGGCCCGTACCGTTTGGGGGGCTGTTCCCGAAGCAGGGGCGTTGGCCGTCACTGTTGATCCCGCGCACGTGGGTCGACCAGCGGGTAGATCAGGTCGGAGAGCATGTTCAGCCCGATATAGACCACGCCCACCAGCACCGTGCCGCCCAGCACGGCGTTGAGGTCGGCGTTGAACAGGGAATTCTTCATGTAGAGGCCGAGGCCCGGCCAGGCGAACACCGTCTCGGTCAGCACGGCGCCCTCGAGCTGGCTGCCGAAGGTGAGCGCAATGACGGTAACGAGCTGCACCCAGACATTGCCCAGCGCATGTACCCAGACGACGCGCCACGGCGAGAGGCCCTTGGCCAGGGTCGCCAGCACGTATTCCTGCCGCAACTGGCCCAGCATGAAGCTGCGCGTCATGCGCGCGATGTAGGCGAGCGACAGGTAGCCGAGGATGGAGGCGGGCAGCAGCAGATGCGAGAGCGCGTTCCAGAACACGTCGTATTCGCTGGCCAGCAGGCTATCGACGGTGATCATGCCGGTGACCGGGGGCACGATGTCCTCGAAGCCGACATCTAGCCGCCCCGGCCCGCCGACCCAGCCGAGCGAGGCGTAGAACATCAGCAGCCCGACCAGGCCCAGCCAGAACACCGGCATCGAATAGCCGAGCAGGGACAGGAGGCGGATCAGCTGGTCCTGCCAGCGGCCGCGATGGGTCGCGGCCAGCACGCCCATCGGGATGCCGACGACCACGCCGATGAACAACGCCGGCAGCGCCAGCTCCAGGGTGGCAGGGAAGACCTGCAGCAGGTCCTGCAGCACGGGATGCGAGGTGATGACGGAACTGCCGAAATCGCCGTGCACCACCTTCATCAGGTAGCGCCAGTACTGGACGGGCAGGGGCAGGTCGAGCCCGATCTCGGCCCGCACCCGGGCATAGGTCTCGGGCGAGGCCTTGTCGCCGACGATGGCCAGCACCGGATCGATCGGGATGACCCGGCCGATGAAGAAGGTGACGCAGGTCAGCCCGAGGAAGGTGAGCCCGACCGAGACCAGGATGCCCGCGACCCGATGGACCAGACTCCTGGCTCGACCCCAACCGCGTGCAAGCGATTCCTCCCTACGCGTGAGCGCGGGGAGGTGCCCGCGTCCTACGCGGGCGGAGGGGTCATGAGCCCCATCACGACTGCTGCTCATGACCCCTCCGGCCGCGAAGACGCGGCCACCGCCCCGCGCTGTCGTGCAGGGAGGAATTGCTCAGGGGGCGCTCCCGGTACGGCTGACTCGCTCAACGCGTCAGGACTTCCGGATGGTGCGGAAGAAGCTCTGGTCTCCGGTGATGCCGGGATTGTACCCGGTCGCCGTCGCGCGCCGCGCCACCTGGATATTGTTCTGGAACATGAAGATGTACGGGCCGTCGTCCGTTACCTTCTTCTGCAGCACGGCGTACTCCTCGGCGCGCTTCGCAGTGTCGAGCTCCCGGGCCGCCGCCAGCATCTCCTTGGTGATGTCGGGGATGAGCCACTTGTTGCGCCAGGCGATCGGCTTGACCTTCGGGTTGTCGGAGTTGTCGTCGTTGTGCACGAAACTGTCGGCGTTGGTGTGCGGGTCGAAATAGTCCGGCCCCCACGACAGCATGGCGATCTGGTGCGTGCGGGCGCGGTACTGGCCGATCACCGCCTTCAGCTCCATCGGCTCGATCGACACCTTGATGCCGGCCTGGCCCATGGTTTGCTGTACCGATTGCGAGATCTCGGTCCACGGCGAGACGTTGGGCGCGGCGATCTTCACCGCGAAGCCGTCCTTGTAGCCGGCCTCGGCCAGCAATGCCTTGGCCTTCTCCACGTCGAGCTTGAATGGCGCGTAGGCGATGGCGCCGAAGAAGCCGATCGGCAGGAAGCTCTGCTGGACGAAGAAGCGGCCGGCCAGGAAGCTCTTCACCATGCCGTCGTAATCGACCAGCATCTTCATCGCCTGGCGCACCTTGGGATTGGCCAGCGGCTCGTAGCCCAGGTTCAGGCCGCAGTAGAACGTGTTGGCCGCCTTGAACGACTCCACCTTGATGTCGGCGTTGCCGCTGAGCGGCTTGATCTGGTCCGGCGTCAGGTCGCGGGCGAAATCGGCGTCCGCCTTCTCGAGCAGCAGGCGCTGCGAGGCCGGTTCGGGCACATGGCGCACGACCACACGCTTCAGCGGCGGGGCGCCCAGGCGGAAGCCGGGGTTGGCCTCCAGGGTGACGCTTTCGTTGGCCTTCCACGACACCAGCCGGAACGCGCCGGACGCCGCCGAGTTGGACTTCATCCAGCCATTGCCCAGGTCGCCATTCGTCTCGTGCGCCATCGCCACCTTCTTCTCCACCACGGAGGCGACGATCGAGCTCATGAGGTTCAGCACCAGCGAGGGCGCGAAATCCGCGGTGATCGTGGCGGTCACCGTGTCGCTGCCGCTCGCCTTCACCAGGTCCTTGACGGTGGCTTTGGTCCAGCCGAGCTGGGTGAACAGGAAGGCCGGCGTCTTGCCGATCAACACGGCGCGCTGCAGGGAAAATTCGACGTCCTCCGCCGTTATCGGCGCGCCGGAGTGGAACTTGAGGTTTGGGCGGATCTTGAAGGTGAGGGTCTTGCCGTCCGGCGATACGGTCCAGGATTCGGCGACGCCGCCCACCAGCTTGCTATGGTCCTCCGCCTCGTATCGCAGCACCCGGTCGTAGACGTTGGTGCAGATCTCCCCGCCGGACAGCTCGTAGCTTTCGTGCGGATCGAGCGAGATGATGTCGTCGATCTGCTTGGCGAAGACGGCGGTGTCCTTCGGCGTGGCGGCGTCGGCCAGGCGCACCCAGCCGGCGAACGGTGCGGCGGCGGTCCCGGCCAGCAACAGGCGCCTGGTCAGATCGGTCATGGCGAAGCTTCCCCTCCTGGTTTCACGGTCGGCCGGAGTATGCCGCATGTGGGCAGCATACCGCGATAGGGGTAACAGCCGTCCGAAACGCGCCGCCGCTGATCGTGCATCCAGGCAAGGCACGCGATCGCGCCCACCTCGAGCGCGCCGTCAGCCGCCGTTTCTGACCCTAAGGCCCGCCGGGGGACGCCTTCAGCGACAGAAGGCAACGGCGAAAAGCGGCTGCGCCATCTACTACTTGCCACGGCGATGGTTGCGTTTGGTCTTGCCATCACCCTCGGCACCGCAAACCTCCTTCGCGAACTTTGCGGTGGCTCGTGACGAAAGCACTCGGGGCGACAGGCTCGTAGTCGACCAGACAACGGGACCTGCGACGAAGCCCTTAATGCAAGATCGGTCGCAATCCGCCGATACACCTCGCGACTCGCAGTTGTAGCGACCTCCACGCTTCTCGCCGCGATCACCGTGGCGCCGTTGCTCGCGCTCTATGTGATCGCGCTGTCCTCGATCCCGACGCTGAACAGGAAGCTCATCCGGCCGCTTTGGGCGATCCTTCGAACCGGAGGCTAGTGATTTCGATCACGCCATCCGCCTTAGGATGCGCAGCGCTCCTTCCAAAAAGATCTGTCTCTGTTCCGATTGCCTTGCGCACTCGCCGTTGCCGGCCAAACCGCAGGCGCGTCCCGGCGACGGGGGCTCGCTTTGTGGCCGCGGAACTAAATGCCATTTCTACCTTTTGACCCTGCACTCGTCGCTGGAGGCGCCGAGCCGCGAGCCGATGGTACTGGAGGCCACCGAGATGGAAGCCAGTGAGCATTTCGCTCTGCATTGCGAAATGAAGATCGACTTTTCACGAGTTTAATCCACATCGATTATTGACCCCTTTCACGATAGCGGCGTCATAAATTGAATGTGGATCAGGGAATGCGGATCTATGTACCAGAACGATGACTATATTGTGCGGGTAACTGGCCTCGCAGGCTCCGCCGGTTCGTTCATTTGGGAGATCTGCCTGGGGGACGGTCCGCGGGTGCTCCATCGATCAACGAAGACTTTCCCGACGCGGGTCGAGGCTCTATTCGATTCGGCGCAAAACGCAATCGCGCTGGTGTTCGACGTGGCGCAGCACCTTCCTCTTCCTTTTGTCTAGTCGCTCGTTTACTCGATTTGCACGGTCCACTTTGAAACAAAGTTCGGCACATTGAGATGGTGATCGTCAAACCTGGCGATTTCACTGAGGCGCTTCCGGTCGACCACCTCGATGGCATGCTTGGCTTTGGACAACACGTTCAGACTCCGCAGTTTCTGGATCGCGCGATTGACGTGCACGATAGAAAGGGCGACGGCGTCAGCGACGTCGATCTGTGAGAAAGGCAGCCGAGGCGTGTGGATGCCAACAGCTTCTCGGCGCGCCAGCTGCTCGCAAAACAGGTGCGCCACGCGTTCGAGTGCTGTCCTGCGGTCCGTGCTGCTCAGCCGCTCCCGGTAGCCGGCCGCCTCGAGCATCGACGCCCGCCAGAAGGCGGAAGCCAGCGTGGGACGCGATAGAAGCTCGTCCATGTCCCGATAGTCGATGAAGCCAATCGTGCAATCGGTTATCGCCTGGAGGCCGATTGTCCGAGAGTCCGGCGGGACGTAACGATGCAGGCCGCAGAAGTCACCGGGATGCTGGAACGCGAGGATGGTCCGGGCGCAGTCTTCTTTCCTCATGTAGGAGCAGGTTGTCCCGGCGAGGAGAATCTTAACCTGCCCGCGGGCATCTGCTTCATGAATGACATTGTCGCGCGCAGCGACGCTCACGCGGCATTTTACGGCCGGGAGAAAGACGTCCAGGTCGTCAGCTTGCGCCCCCAAGCCTTTCAGTTTCAGGCCGAGCGGCGACCTGATCCCCCAATCAACACCCAAATGCCCACCCTCCCAAAGGCGACATCCACACACCAAACTGATCCCACAACTCACAGGATATGCGTAGCCATCAAGTACAATATCGTACGGTAGCGACGTAACAGTTGTGTGAAATGAAATTGCATCTATTACGTCGACGGCCTTTATGGGACTGCAATCTTCCTCCGGAGAACCGCCCCCGATATATCAGCCCTCCGCGGGATCCCTTAGGCCGGAAGATATTTGGCCAGGTCCTTTTCGACGGCCTTGGGATCGCCGGACAGGCCCTGGCTCATGCCGGCCGCCATGTCGCCGGGATAGACTTCCTCGAGTCCCTTCTCGACGCCGTCGAGCGCGGCCCGGGCGGCATCGGCCGGCGGCAATTTCGGCGGCGGGAAGTTGCGCTCCATCTCCGTGTCGACGGCGCCCGGCATGACGGCGACCACCAGGGTCCCGTGCTTGGCGAGCTCGCCGCGCACCCCTTGGGTCAGCGACAGCGCCGCCGCCTTCGAGGCGCAGAGCGAGCCGTACATCGGCAGGTTCACGCGGGCCAGGATCGACAGCATGTTGACGATGGCGCCGCCGCCATTCGTCGCGAGGATCGGGGCGAAGGCACGGCACATGGTGAGCGGGCCGAAATAGTTGGTCTCCATCTCGGCGCGGGCGGCCTCGAGATCGCCGGCCGCAAGAAAGCCCGCCTGACGGTTGATGCCGGCATTGTTGACCAGGAGCTTGACGTCCCGGCAGGCTTTGGCCGCTGCCGCGATATCGGCCGGGTCAGTGATGTCGAGCTTCAAGGCAACCACCTTGCCCTTGAAGCGATCGACCAGGTCGGCGAGCTTCGCCGGCTCCCTGGCGCCGGCGTAGATCTTCGCCGCGCCGCGCTCGACCAGCGCTTCGACGAACGAGCGGCCGATCCCGCGATTGCCGCCGGTGACCAGCGCAACGGTGTTCTTAATGTCCATGGGTTCGCCTCCTTCGGGCGTACTTGTGTGTCTCAGTCTTCCGTCCGCGTGAGGCCCTGAAGCTCGCCCGGATTGCCGATGCCGTAGTCGCGTGTCGCCCCGTCGGCGGTCACGTAGCCGTCGAGGAGATCGCGGCCGATGGCGTCGGGCATGCGTTTGGCGGGCGCACCGAAGCCGCCCGAACCGGGCGTGATCATGTCGATGGTAGAGCCCGCCGGCGCCTGGAAGGCCCC
>DASXQC010000770.1:0-3269 GCA_036493235.1 Reyranella sp. | reverse complement strand
GGGAGGGAAGGCGTGAAGATTGCGATCATCGAGGACGAAGTGATCCTCGCGATGGCGCTGACGCTGATGCTCGAGGACTGGGGGCATCAGGTGATCGGCACCGCCGACACCGAGATCGGCGCGATGGTCCTGGTCAAGGATGAGCGCCCGGATCTCGTCGTGATGGACATCCGCTTGGGCCGCCGCGACAACGGCTTGCGCGCAGCACGCCTCATCCGCGCCAGCAGCGATGTGCCGATCGTGTTCTGCACCGCCTACGCCGATAGCCCTCCGATCAAGGCGCAGGTTACAGCCGTCGGCAACGCGCATCTCGTCGGCAAGCCGGTGGACGAGGACCAGCTCGAATGGCTGCTGCGCAGCATCGACGAGCGCCGCCGCAAGGTCGTCAGCACACCGACCTTCGCCCCGCCGGGCGTTCTGCAGCCGGCGTCGAACGACCTCTAGCTAAAGCGGTTCTATGGCGTGCGCGCCTGGAGCGTGGATGCCGTGCCGCGATCCTGTCGAAGGAGCGTGAGCAGGTTCCGGTCGACCTTGCCGGTCGCGGAGTGGCCGACGCGTGTCTCGTACTTCTGTACGCTCGCGGTCGTTCGCGGACCGGGCACGCCGTCGACCGCCCCGGGATTGATGCCGAGCGATGCCAGGCGTTTCTGGATCTCGACGATCTCGTTCCTGCTCAGCGCAATCTTGGGCTGCGGGGCTGTGGTGTCGGCAGGGGCCGTCAAAGTGACCGGCGGTGCGAGGGCAGGCGGCGGCGGGATCTCGGCAGCCACATCGATCGGAGCGGCTGGCTCGACCCTCGGAGGCGGCGGTGAAGCGGGCTCTGGCACAATCGAGGCTACGGCCAGCACGGGCGCCGGCGCGGGCATTGCCGCGGCGACCCGATGTGTAGCGGCGGGCGTCGCTTCATCGTGCGCGAGCCACGTGTAGCAGGGGTAGCCGACTGCGACGGCACCGACGATCGCAATCAGCAGGACATAGGGCCACGCGATCCGGAAGTGCCGTGGCGGCGGCAGCGGATCGGGTAATTCATGCGTCGGTTGTTGTCGTGTTGCGAGATGAATCGAGAGGCGGGACAGCGATTCCTGAAAGGCATCCGCGTCCGCTTCGGAGGCCCCAGCCAGCCTTCCCGTCCGGTCCATCATCATCGTCTCCTCAACACCCGTCGCAAGTATGGAACAGGCGCGTGCGCGAAGAGCGTGATCTTGCTGGGACAACAAAGGGCGGGTACTCGGGCCCGCCCTTCGCCGGATATCGTTATCAGTCGTGATCGTGCACGGTGACCACCGGCGTGCCGATGCTCGAGCTCTCGGTCACGACGGCACGGCCGGACGCTGACTGATGCTCGACGGTCTCGGTACGATAGCTGCAGGCCGCGATCGACAGCGCGGCGATAGCCAGAACGATCAGGCTGCGCATGGAGCGTCTCCTTTTGGTTCGAAATCGCGCGGAGACAACGGTGAAGCGCTCTGACGGTTGCCGAAGTCCCGTGGCTATTCGCGGGCCAGGCCCAGCCGCTCCCCACGATAGGCGCCGCTCATGACCCGTTCCCACCACGGCTTGTTGTCCAGGAACCAGCGGACGGTGTCGCGCAGCCCCTGCTCGAAATCGTGGCGCGGCCGCCAGCCGAGCTCGCTCCGGATCTTCGTGGCGTCGATTGCATAGCGCGCATCATGGCCGGGCCGGTCGGTCACGAACTCGATCAGCCGCTCATGCGGACGGTGCGGACTTTCCGGCATTTCGTCGAGCAGGCGGCAAATCGCGCGCACGACGTCGATGTTCCGCCGCTCGCTGTCGCCGCCGACATTGTAGGTCTCGCCCGGCCGGCCGCGGGTCAGCACCGTGACCAGCGCATCGGCGTGATCCTCGACATGCAGCCAGTCGCGCACGTTCTCGCCGCGTCCGTAAACCGGCAACCGCTCGCCGCGTAGCGCGCGGAGGATGATCAGCGGGATCAGCTTCTCGGGGAAGTGATAGGGACCGTAGTTGTTGGAGCAATTGGTGGTGAGCACCGGCAGGCCGTGGGTGTGGTGCCACGCGCGCACTAGGTGGTCGGACGCCGCCTTGCTCGCCGAGTAGGGCGAGTTGGGGGCGTAGGGCGTGGTCTCGGTGAACTTGCTGCCCCCTTCCTCGGCGGGCGCCAGCGAGCCGAACACCTCATCGGTCGAGATGTGCTGGAAGCGGAAGCGCGCGCGGGCGTCGGCATCGAGAGTACGCCAGTGGGCGAGCGCCGCCTCGAGCATGGTGTAGGTGCCGCGCACGTTGGTCTCGATGAACGGTGCCGCGCCGTCGATCGAGCGGTCGACGTGGCTCTCGGCCGCGAGATGCAGCACGGCTTCGGGCTTCACCTCGGCGAAGACCGCGTCGAGCGCCGGCCGGTCGCAGATATCGACCTGGAAATGGCGATGGCGGTTGCTGGTGCGCGCCTCGGCCAGCGATTCGAGATTGCCGGCGTAGGTGAGCTTGTCGACGTTCGCGACCGACCAGTCGGTGGTGCGGATGACATGCCGCACGACGGCCGATCCGATGAATCCCGCGCCGCCGGTGATCAGGAGTTTCATGGATGCCGTCCTAGGTCATCAGACCGCGCCACTCCAGTGGCGCTCATGCTCATGATGCGCCACTGGAGTGGCGCGGTCCGATGAGCCTCAGTGATGGAGGATCTGGCCGAGGAAGGTCTTGGTGCGCTCGTTCTTCGGATGGGCGAAGAATTCCTCGGGCTCGTTCTGCTCGACGATCTCGCCGCGGTCCATGAAGATCACGCGGTCGGCCACGGCGCGGGCGAAACCCATCTCGTGGGTGACGCAGATCATCGTCATGCCTTCGCGCGCCAGCTCGATCATCACGTCGAGCACCTCCTTGACCATCTCCGGGTCGAGCGCCGAGGTCGGCTCGTCGAACAGCATGATCTTGGGCCGCATGCAGAGCGCGCGGGCGATCGCCACGCGCTGCTGCTGGCCGCCGGAGAGTTGGCCGGGATACTTCAGGGCCTGCTCGGGGATGCGCACGCGCTTGAGCAGGTTCATCGCCACCTCCTCGGCGTCCTTCTTGGGCATCTTTTTCACCCAGATCGGCGCCAGCGTGAGGTTCTCGAGGATGGTGAGGTGCGGAAATAGGTTGAACGACTGGAACACCATGCCGACCTCGCGGCGGATGGCTTCGATGTTCTTGACGTCGTTGGAGAGCGTCACGCCGTCGACGACGATGTCGCCCTGCTGGTGTTCCTCCAGCCGGTTGATGCAGCGGATCAGGGTCGACTTGCCCGAGCCCGA
>DASXQC010000769.1:0-5838 GCA_036493235.1 Reyranella sp. | reverse complement strand
GACCAGCCGCATCGAGTTCGACGAGTTGGGCGCGCCGATCACGACCAGCGCGTCGCACCGCTCGGCGATCGCCTTCACCGCGACCTGGCGGTTGGTGGTCGCATAGCAGATGTCTTCCATCTTCGGGCCGTGGATCTCCGGGAACCGGTGGCGCAGCGCGGTGACGATCCCGACCGTGTCGTCGACCGACAGCGTCGTCTGCGTCGCATAGGCGAGATTCGACGCATCGGGCACGGTGAGCCGCTCGACCTGCGCCACGTCCTCGACCAGCAGCACCCGGCCCGGCGGCAGCTGGCCCATCGTGCCGACCACCTCGGGATGGCCGGCATGGCCGATCAGGATGACGGTGCGACCCGACTCGGCATGGCGCTCGGCCTCGCGATGGACCTTGGAGACCAGCGGGCAGGTCGCGTCGAGATAGAGCATCTGGCGGCGCGCCGCCTCGGCCGGCACCGCCTTCGGCACGCCATGGGCGGAGAACACTACCGGCCGGTCGTCCGGCACCTCGTTGAGCTCCTCGACGAAGATTGCACCCTTGGCCTCCAGGCTCTCGACCACGAAGCGGTTATGCACGATCTCGTGACGCACATAGACCGGCTGGCCATAGCGCTCGATCGCGCGTTCGACGATCTGAATCGCGCGTTCGACGCCCGCGCAGAAGCCACGCGGACTGGCGAGCAGAATCGTGAGTAGCTTCTTGGCGTGGGTCATGAGAATACAGTGAGGCCCGGCCCGTTCCCTTGCAGGCCATGGGACCATTGCCTAGAGTCCGGCCGCAACGCAACGGGGATTCTGAGGGCATGACATTTGGCAAATGGGCGCTTTTGGCCGCAGTCGCGCTGGCCCTGACCAGCTGCGGCGGCCGCTCCCAGAAAGAGATGACGGCCGCGTCCTATTGCCCGCAGTCCCTGACCGTCCAGGACGCCCAGAGCATCACCCGCTTCAAGCCGGGCAGCGGTCGCGATCCGCGCGACGTGGTGTTCGAGGCGCAGATGCTGGGGGTCGTCACCCAGTGCTCGATGAGCCGACATTCGATGGAAGTCGACGTGGTGATGCGCATTGCCGTCAATGCGGGCCCGTCGATCGGCGGCGGCGTGACCCGGGTCCCGTTCTTCGTGCGCGTGCTCGGGGCCGGCGACCGGGTCGTGCAGGGCAGCGACCAGTTCGCCGACTACAAGATCAGCCAGGCCAGCCCGCGCGCCGTGAGCGAAGAGACGATGGCGATCACCTTGCCGTTCAACGAGCTGCGCGAGCTCGGCGGCTATCGCATCGCCGTCGGCCTGAAGCCGACGCCGGAGGAGCTGCAGTACAATCGCCGCGGCGAGCAGCAGCGCCAGTAGCGATCCAGGGAACGGCGGCCGCCGCTCAGTTCTTCAGGAAGCCCGTCGACAGCCAGGGGATGGCGGCGACCGCCACCAGGCCGACCAGCAGCGCGCCGAGATAGGGCCAGATCCGCTTCATGCCGGCATCGGGCGAGACCTGGCCGATGGCGCAGGCGGCGTAGTAGCCCACCCCGAGGGGCGGAGCGAAAAGTCCGACGCCCATCGCCAGGATCACGACCATCGCATAGTGCACCTCGTGCACATGCGCGGCCTTGGCGATCGGGAAGAGCAGGGGACCGAACAGCACGATCGCCGGGATGCCCTCCAGCACGCTGCCCAGCACCACGAAGGCTGCGATCGAGATCATCAGGAAGCCGAAGCTGCCGCCCGGTACGCTCGCCATCGCCTGGGCGAGCTGGCGCGAGAAGCCCGACTGGGTGAGCGCCCAGGCCATGCTGGTGGCGGTGCCGATGATCAGCAGGATCGCGCCCGACAGGCAGGCTGTGTCGAGCAGCATCGGGTAGAGCTTCTTCCAGTCGAACTGGCGGTAGATCACCAGGCCGCAGACCGTAGCGTAGGCGATGCCGATGGTCGAGACCTCGGTCGCGGTCGCCACGCCCTCGACCACTGCCGAGCGGATGACGAAGGGCAGCAGCAGCGCCGGCAGGGCGATCACGAAGGTGCGGCCGATCTCGCGGCGCGAGGCGCGCTCGCCGACCGCCTCGCCGCGCGAGCGCGACCAGGCGACGAAGCCCAGGGCGATCGCCAGCACCAGGCTGGGCAGCAGGCCGCCGGTGAACAGGGCGGCGATCGACACGCCGGTCACCGAGCCGATGGTGATCAGCACCAGGCTCGGTGGGATGGTCTCGCTCATCGCGCCGGAAGCCGAGAGGATCGACACCATCTCGCCGTCGTTCGAGCCGCGGCGCTTCATCTCGGGGAACAGCACGGGCGCGACCGCGGCCATGTCGGCGGCTTTGGAACCGGAGATGCCCGAGACCAGGTACATCGCGCCCAGCAGCACGTAGTAGAGGCCGCCGCGCACGTGGCCCAGCAGGCCGGCCAGGAAGGCGACCATCGCGCGCGCCATGCCGGTCATGTCGATCAGCAGACCGAGGAAGACGAACAGGGGCACCGCCAGCAGGACCAGGCCGCTCATGCCCTCGTCCATACGCGAGACGACAACGGTGAGCGGCACCTTCGTGACGCACATCAGGAAGGCGAGCGTCGCGGTGCCGAAGGCGAAGCCGATCGGCACGCCCAGCAGCACGCCGGCGGACAGCAGCACCACGAAGAAGAAGGCGAGGTTCCAGTTGCCGATGGTCTTGAGCAAGGGCGTCGCGACCCACAGCCCGGCCGCGACGACGGCCAGGATTGCGGCGACCATGATCAGCGACTTGATGGGCAGGCGCGCGAGCCGAAGCAGGCAACTGGCCAGCATCAGCACCACGCCGACCGGGATCGCGCCGGCGCGCACGATGTTGGACAGGCCGAGCGCCGGGGTCTCGATGTAGAATTCGTCAGCGGCGTAGTCGATCGAGATCGGCAGCAGCAGCAGCAGGAACAGGGCCGGCACCATGACGGCCAGCACCTCGACATGCTCGCGCGGCGCGGCCGAGAAACGGCCGATCACGGCGGTCAGCCGCATATGCTGCATGCGCTGTAGCGCGATCACGGCGCCCAGCATGGCGAGCCACAGGAACAGGATCGAGGCGAGTTCGTCGCTCCACACGAACGGATGGTGGAAGACGAAGCGGCTGACCACGCCGGCCAGCAGCACGACGATCTCGGCGAGGACCAGCGCCGCCGTGGGGCCTTCCACGGCGACGCGCAGGCCGTTCTCGATACGCGCGATCACGTTCTGGGCAGTCGCGTCTTACGACAGGCTGCCGACCGCCTTCTCCAGGATGCCCCAGGCCTCGGCGCCGAACTTGCCCTTCCACTCCTCGTAGAAGCCCGCGCTCTTCAGCTTGGCGCGGAAGGCCTGCGCATCGGTGTCGACGAACTGAAGACCCTTGCCCTTCAGCGAATCGGCGACAGTGTTGTTCATCTTGGCGAGGTCCTCGCGCTCGGCGACGGCGCCGGCGTTGAATTCGGCCTCGACGATGCCGCGCAGGTCCTCGGGCATCGCCTCCCAGGACTTCTTGTTGGCCAGGAACCAGAAGCCGTCCCACATGTGGTTGGTGATGGCGACGAACTTCTGCACTTCGTACAGCTTGGCCGTGTCGATCAGCGACAGCGGGTTCTCCTGGCCGTCGACCACCTTGGTCTGGAGCGCGGTGTAGACCTCACTGAAGTTGATCGAGGTCGGCGACGCGCCGAAGGCCTTGAACAGGCTGGTCCACAGCGGCGCCACCGGGACGCGGATCTTGAAGCCGTTGAGATCGTCCGGCGTCTTGATCGGCTTGGTGGCGCTGGTGATCTGGCGATAGCCGTTGTCGTACATCTTGCCGAAGGCATAGAGGCCGCGCTTGGCGATCTCGGCGCGGACGTGCGCCCCGAGCGCGCCATCCATGGTCGGCCATACCTGGCTGTAGTCCTTGAAGGCGAAGCCCACGCCGTTGATCGAGGCGACCGGCACCAGCGTCGCCAGGATCAGGCCCGACAGGGTGAAGAACTCGATCGCGCCCGAGCGCAGCTGGCTCAGCATGTCGGTGTCCGAGCCGAGCTGGTTGTTCGGGAACACCTGGATCTCGACCTTGCCCGAGGTCTTCTCCTTGACCCGCGCCGCCGCTTCGGTCGTGCGGATGTTGAGCGGATGGCTGATCGGCGAGTTGTTGGCGTACTTGTAGCTGAACTCGGCGGCATTGGCCGGCCGCGTGCGGATCGCGACCAACGGGAACGCAGCGGCTGCAGCCGTGGTCGCCAGCAGGCGGCGGCGCGGCAGACGGCCAGAAACGCGGATCGTCATCTATCTCCTCCAGATTGTTGGAGGAGGTATTGCCGTCAACTGGCGGTCGCTGGCAACACCGGCGTGAGCCAGGTTCGCTCCTCGACAAGGATGCACTTCTGCTCCTGCGCAAAGCGGAAATTGGCCATGGCCGCCGGATCCTGCCGGAGTCGCGCGCGATAAGCCTCGTAGGCGGCCAGGCTCTCGAACGAGACGAGGGCGTGGGCGATGTTGTTGGTGCCCTCGTGCGGCAAGAAGTAGCCGATCAGGTCGCCGCCGCAGGCCGGGATGATGGTCAGCCAGTTGCGGGCGTAGGTCTCGAAGGCATCGCGCTTGAACGGGTCGAGGACGTAGCGGATCGCGCAGGTGACGGTCATGGAGCCTCCTAGGGTGAGCCCAAGGTAAAGTCATCCTGCATGCGGATGTTTCGGCCGGCGCCGAAGCGCTAGACTGGCGGCAACACCCCCGAGGGAGATCAGCGTGAGTGCATACGCAGACCGGTTGGAGGTTCTGGCAGCCGAGGCGGCAGATCGCTGCACCGGCTGCGGCACGTGTTTCGAGGTTTGCCCGACGGCGCGCGAGATCGGCATGGAGGTCGCGGGCGCCAAGGACCGCGTCGGCGAGCTGCTGGCGCTGACCCATGGCGCGGCGCCGGCCGACGCCCTGTCGAAGTGGCTGAACGCCTGCGACGGCAGCGCGCGCTGCAGCGCCGCCTGCCCGGAGGAGATCAACGTCCGCCAGTGGGTGACCATCGCCAAGATGAAGGCGCTGGAAGCGACCCGGCCGCGTACCGAGGGCGCAACCAATGCCGCCAACCGCTTCCGCCACATGGCGCAGTCGGTCCGGCTGCTCGCCAGCATGCAGCTCCCGTCGGAGACGCTGCAGCGCATCGTGGCGCCAGCCGAGCGGCGCACCGCCGACGTGCTGTTCTACACGGGCTGCAACGTCCTGCGTACGCCGCACATCGTGCTGAACGTGATGGACCTCCTCGATGCGCTGGAGCTCGACTTCGACGTGGTCGGCGGCACCGCGCATTGCTGCGGCGTCTACCAGTTCCAGGAAGCCGACCTGCCGACCTACGAACGCATGGGCCATCGCACCTTCCAGCGCTTCGGCGAGTCCGGCGCGTCCAAGGTGCTGACCTGGTGCCCGACCTGCACCAAGAACTTCGACGAGCTCGAGAAGGACGTCGAGCCGCCGGCCTTCGACCTCGGCCATGTGAGCGAGTTCCTTGCGAGCAACCTGGATGTGCTGAAGGCGCGCTTCCTGCCGGACCAGCCGAAGCGCCGCGTGGTGATCCACGAGCATCTCGGCATCGGCGCGACGCTCGAGAGCATCGGCGCGCTGCTGAAGGCGGTGCCCAACCTCGAGCTGGTCGAGCTGACGCAGGACTCCGGCTTCTCCTATGCCTGCGGCGGGCAGGCGGCGAAGTTCAAGGATCGCGAGGCGGCGA
Source organism: Reyranella sp. (assembly GCA_036493235.1). Taxonomy (GTDB): domain Bacteria; phylum Pseudomonadota; class Alphaproteobacteria; order Reyranellales; family Reyranellaceae; genus Reyranella. The sequence goes on along the minus strand of DASXQC010000769.1, from coordinate 173 downwards.
TCCATCGCGCGCTGGCCGACGGCGCGGTCGCGGCCGGCGCCGACACCATCGTCACGATGTACCACTCCTGCCATCGCGCCTTCGCCGGTGCCGAGGCGCTCTATCCGCTGCGGGTGGTGAACTTCACCGACGTGCTGGCCGAGGCGCTGGGCCGCGGCGGCCATCCCGACTAC
>DASXQC010000768.1:0-1527 GCA_036493235.1 Reyranella sp. | reverse complement strand
GCCAGCGGCGAGGCCATCTATCGCGGCCGCGTCTCGTCCAAGGAGATCGAGCGCCGGCTCGAGGCCTGCTGGCGCCCTTATCATCTGGCGCTGTCCAGCCTGGTCGAGCAGACCTACGCCCAGTTCGGCGGCGTCTTGCTGGTCGACGCCCATTCCATGCCGTCCTCGGCTTCCGGGCTGGGCCTGCGCGACCATGGCGTCGATGTGGTGCTGGGCGACAATCACGGCGAAGCCTGCGCCCCCGGCCTGATCGAGGGCGTCGAGCGCTGGCTGGCGGCCCAGGGCCTGCGGGTGCGCCGAAACCAACCCTATGCCGGTGGCTTCACCACACAGCGCTACGGCCGGCCGGGAGTCGGCCGCCATACCCTGCAGATCGAAATCAACCGCGCCCTTTACATGGACGAGGCGGGCCATACCCGGCTGACGACCTTCGGCGCTACCCGCCGCCTGATGACCGGCCTGCTCGAGGAGATCGGCGCCTTGGCCACGATGCAACTCGTCCGGCCGCTGGCCGCCGAATAACTACCGGTTCGCGCAAAAAAAAGGGGCCGTGACTAGCACGGCCCGAGTTTAGGGAGGAAACGCCCAAGACGGGCATACAGCAAACAAAGATGTCGCCGGAGCGACGTTTGCTGCCCCCGAAGAATGGTGCACCTGCGAAGGAAAAGCAAGAACCAAAAAGAGCCCTTAATTCACACGCTTAACGGATTTATCGAATGTGTTTGCAGTGTTGCCTTTCTGCAACGCACAAAAAACTGAGGACGTTCAACGGCTTAGCGCCGTCACTGTGACGAGTTAGCGTTTCATGAGGAGACTGACTGTGGCGAAGAAGAAGTTCGTTGTTGCGATGATGATGCACGAGACCAACACCTTCTCGCCGCTTCCCACTCCCATCGACTCGTTCGCCCGGCACGGCGCCCTGACCGGTCCCGAAGCCATCAAGGATTCCGAAGGCACCAACACCTCCCTGGGCGGGTTCATCGAAGTCGCGCGGAACGCAGGCGCCGAGTTCACGGTGCCGATGGCGGCCTCCGCCCATCCCTCCGGCCTGGTGACCAAGGCCGCCTATGAGCAGATGACCGCGGCGATTGTCGACGAGGTCAGGACGGGCTGCGATGCCGTCCTGCTCGCCCTGCACGGCGCCATGGTCGCCGAGCACTATGATGACGGCGAAGGCGAGCTGCTGAACCGCATCCGCAAGATCGCGCCCGACGTGCCGACCGCGGTGGCGCTCGATTTCCACACCCAGATGACCGAGGCGATGATAAAGGGCGCCACGATCCTGACGGGCTACCGCACCTACCCGCACATCGACATGGCCGACACCGCGCGCCGCTCCGGCCGCACGCTGATGCGCCTGCTCGCGGGCGAGGTCGAGCCGAAGATGGTGTGGGGCACCCGGCCGATCATGAGCAGCTCGCTGGTCCACACGCCCTCGCGCGAGCCGATGATGACGCTGATGGGCATGGCCAACCAGGCCGAAGACACCGGCCAGGTGCTGAACGCCTCGGTGTTCGGCGGCTTCCC
>DASXQC010000767.1:0-7853 GCA_036493235.1 Reyranella sp. | reverse complement strand
CCACGAGTCCACCGACTTTGTCCCCCTGAAAAAACATCTCATTCAGGGGGCGCGGGCTGAAATGCCGATGCCATCGGGATTTCAGGCCCAACGGCGACCGCAGGCGCAGCACGACCATCATCATGCGCGCCACACTGCACCAGGCCGCGTCAGACTCCTATTATGGGAAATGGCTTCGACGATTCGTGGGCAAACTCACTCGAATGGACGGGTCCATTGCCCAAAGCGCCTCTCTGGCAGAGGCGGTTATCCACAACCTTTCAGCTCATTGGACCGCGAGCTCCCAGCTTGCTCATGAATAAGCACATTCACATACGCGGATGAGCGCGCAAGATGCGCGCGGTCCTATGACTGCGTGTCCCAACCACGTCGAGAACCATGACGAAGCGCGATTTCCCGGTCCACGACGTGCGGCGCTATCTCGAGCCCGGGCCGATCGTCCTGGTGTCGTCGAAGTGGCGCGGCCGAACGAACATCATGACGCTCGGCTGGCACACGATCCTGGAATTCACACCGTCACTGATCGGGCTGATGATCTCGAGTGGCAATCACAGCCACGACATGATCCGCCGCAGCCGGGAGTGCGTGATCAACCTGCCGACCACGTCCCTCACCGACACGGTGGTCGGTATCGGCAACTGCTCGGGCAGCGAGGTCGACAAGTTCGAGAGGTTTGGCCTGACGGCCGAGCCCCCCGCCGAGGTCGCCGCTCCGCTGATCGGCGAATGCCACGCGAGCTTCGAATGCCGGCTGCACGACGCGGCGCTGATCAGCCGCTACAACTTCTTCATCTTCGAGGTCGTGAAGGCGCACGTGGCGCCCCGGCCCAAACACCCCGAGACGCTGCACTACACCGGCGACGGGGTGTTCATGGTGGCCGGCCGGATCGTGAGCCGCCGCTCGCTGTTCCGCCCCGGCATGCTGTGATCATTTTCCTCCCCATTCAAATGGGGAGGCGGCGCGTAGGCACTTTCACGCTTCGCGTGAAAGTGCCCTATTCGCGACAGAGGGGTCATGGGCGACAACACAGCGGCTCATGACCACCATCGCCCTCGTATGAGACGAGGGCGCTTCCCCTTGCCGGACTTCGGCAAGGGGAAGAAAGCTGATCTGATCTAATAAAACACCAGCGCGCGGGCCTCGATGCTCTCGCGCGGCACGGCGTTGGGCGCCAGCGGATTGTCGAACGAGGTGTGGAACGACAGCCGGGCGCGGCCGTCGTCGGCGCTGTCGTGCACGCGGATCAGCAGCGCCTCGTCGGGCTGCATGTCGGAGAAGTAGTACCAGCGATGGCCGGGCTTGTACTCGACCGACGAGGTCTCGCCGCGCACATGCGGATAGACCAGGTCCGACGCGATCAGGTCGGCGTCGGTGAAGCTCCGGGCATCGCACAGCGCCAGCGGCGAATCCTGCACCGGGCCGCGGATCGGCCGCCAGACATTGACGATGCCGAAGCGGCCCTTCAGCAGCTCGTTCGCCTCCTCGCCGAGATGGTCGCGCACGCGGCGCGGCGCCGAGTTGATCGTGTGGTCGTTGTGGACGCGGCGCGACGGCTCGCGGGCCCCCGCCCGCGCGGCGTTGCGCACCGTGTGGTCGAAGATCTTGACCTTGTGGGCGCCGAGCGTGTCGCGTAGCAGCGCCTCGAGCTCGGGGTAGTACACGCGGGCGACCTCGTCGGGCGACGCATAGAAGTCCGGCACCCTGGTGGCGCGGTGGACGAGCTGGAAGCCGTTGCGGTCGAGTGCGAATTCGCTCTCGCGGCCGCGCGCATCCTCGATCCGAATGTCGCGCGGATCGTCGATGCCGTTCCATTGCGGCACGCCAACTGGCGGATCGAACACGTAGCGCGTGGGCTTCTCGGCGCCGCGCTTCAGGTAATGCAGGGTGGCGGTGAGCGGCTTGGGTCGAATGTCGGCGACGATGTCAGCGGCAAGAGACATGACGATATCCTCTCAGGGTTCGACGTTGAAAGTGACGTGGGAACGAGCGGCGTCTTTCCAACACGAGTGGCGCACGACAATTCGTGGCCATTCGCACGAGAAAACCTGAGCGGCGGTCATGGTGCGCGCTCCAGCAGCAGGGCGAACTCCGCAGCCGGATCGCCGAACGCCAGCCAGCCCTTGGCGGCGGCGAAGGCGACCGCGGCGTCGACTTCGGTGCGGCGCTCCATGCCCGGCTGGCCGACCAGCCGATCGAGGGCGACCCAGGCCTCGTCCTCGCCACGGACGGTGCGAATCGCCTGGCAGACGCGGACGGCGAGCGTATCGATGGCCATGGCTCACCAGTCCCGCGCCAGCCCCAGCAGCTCCAGCGCCTCGCGGCGCAGGCGCAGCAGCTCGGGATGGTCGCGATGGCGCGGATACGGCAGGTCGACGGCCAGGTCGGCGCGGATGCGCGCCGGCCGGTCGCTGAACACGATCACCCGGTTGGCGAGCAGCAGCGCCTCCTCGACGTCGTGCGTCACCATCAGCACGGTGAAGCCGCGCGCCTGCCACAGGCGCGTCAGCTCGCCCTGCATGGCCAGTCGAGTCAGGCTGTCGAGCTTGCCGAGCGGCTCGTCGAGGATCAGCAGACTGGGATCGTTGACCAGCGCCCGGGCGAGCGAGGCGCGCTGCGCCATGCCGCCGGAGAGCTGGTGCGGGTAGGCCTTGGCGAACGGTGCCAGCCCGACCAGGGCCAAAGCCTCGTCGACGCGATGGCGCTGCTGCCTCAGCAGGCCACGCGTCTCGAGCCCGAGCGAGGCGTTGTGCCAGACCGTGCGCCAGGGATAGAGCGTCGGATCCTGGAACACCACGACTCGCGACGGGTCGGGGCCCGTCACTTCCACGCCGTCGACCCGCAGGCTGCCCTGTCGCGGCCGGTCGAGGCCCGCGACCAGCCGCAGCAAGGTGGACTTGCCGCAGCCGCTCGGTCCCAGCAGGGCGACGAACTCGCCCGGCGCGGCGCTGAGGGAAACATCCGACAGAACCGGCAGGTATTCGCCGTGGAGGACGAAGCCGTGATCGACGCCGTTTATGTCGAGGGCGGCGCCGAAAGCCGCATCGGCCGCGGCGTCGCGAACAGCGAGCGCTACCATTGGACGAGCCCTTTCTGCCAAGCCAGGAGCCTGTCGCGCAGGCGGAACAGCAGCGTGATCAGGGTCGAGCACATCAGCGCCATCACCAGGAGCGCGCCGTACATGTTGGCGTAGGCCGCCCAGCCCTGCGCCCATTGCAGGTACCAGCCGAGGCCGGACTTCACGCCGAGCATCTCGGCCACCACCAGCACGGCGAAGGATGAGCCTAACCCCATGAACAGGCCGACGAAGACGTGCGGCAGCGCCGCCGGGATCGCCACCCGGAGGATCAGGAAGCGCTGGCTGGCGCCCAGCGTGCGGGCGACGTCGTAGTAGGCACTCTGCACGCCCGCCACGCCCGACCAGGTGAGCACGGTCAACGGAAACGCCGTCGCCAATGCGATCAGGAAGGTGCTGGCGCTGCCGCTGGTCGGGAAGATGAAGAAGGCGAGCGGCAACCAGGCGGTTGCCGGCAGTGGCCCGACCAGCCGCATCACCGGATGCACCCAGTAGCCGACGCGCTTGGACCAGCCGAGCGCCACGCCGATGACGAAGCCCACGGCCGCGCCGATGGCGAAGCCGCGCAGCAGCAGCCACACCGAGTGCAGCAGCGAATCGCCCAGCCGCTGCCAGTCATCGGTGTAGACCTCGACGAAGGCCTGCGGCGAGGGGAAGAACGGCAGCGGCAGCAGGTCGAGCTTCGCCGTTGCCGTCTCCCACGCGGCAAAGAACAACGCAAGCACGATCAGCCAGGGCGCGAGACGTCCCAGCCGTGCGATCGGCAACCCGAACCAGCCGCCGATTCCGCCGAGGAGCTGGGCCGCGCCCAGCACCAAGACCAGGGTCCCGAACAGCGTCGTGCGTTCGAGCTCCTGCGTGTCGGGCCAGTCCAGCACCAGGATACCGAGGCCGAGCCAGAGCAGGCCGGCGACGACAAGCAGGCCGAGGGAGTACGGTTGCCTGTCGTCGCCCAACCGAAGCGCGCCCGTCCCTGCAGTCGTGGACGTCGCTTCTGCAATCGCCGTCATCGCGAGCCTCCCTACGCCAGCACGTCTGCGGTTACACGGGCCGCGTACTTCTGGACGTCCGTCGTCGGCTTGAAGACGGCGATCGTCTTCAGTTCCTGGGCATAGAGCCCGATCTGCTCGCGCAGGTCGGCGGCGACGGGATTGTGGTGATGAGTGTGGCTCTTCAGCATCGCCGAGAGCTGATCGACCGGCGCCTTGGCGTACGGCGCGAAGATCGCCGCCGCGCCGTCGGGATTGGCCGCGACCCACTCCTGGGCCTCGAGCAGCGCCTGGGTGAGCGCCGCCGCCACCGGCTTGTCCTGGCGGATCAGGCTGCCGCGGATGCCCAGCACGCAGCAGGTGCGATGGGCGTAGTCGCCGCTCAGGTTGTTGGCGACCTCGGTCAGCTTGTCGCGCTCGCGCGCGATCCAGCCCAGCGGATCGCCCTGACAGAACGCCTGCACCTCGCCCTTCTTGAGCGCAATCGGCAGCACGTCGCCCGGAAACACCTTCCATTCGACGTCCTTGGTCGGATCGATGCCGGCACGATGCAGCATGATCGAGAAGAAATTGCGATCGGGCGCGGCGAGATCGGTGACGCCGATCGCCTTGCCCTTAAGCTGCTCGAGCTTGGTGGTGCCGCTGTCGCCTGCCGAGAACAGGCGCATGCAGCCGCCGTGGATTCCCGCCGCGATCTTGACGTCGAAGCCGCCTTCGAGCGGCTTCAGCCAGCGCAGCGCCATGCCGATGCCGGCATCCGCCTTGGCGGTCGTGATCGCCTCGAGCAGCTGATCGGTCGAGCCGGCGTAGTTCACCATCTCGACCTCGAGGTTGTGGCGCGCGAAGTAACCCTTCTCCGCCGCCACCGGGACGCCGACGGTGCAGATCGCCGTGGCGTTCCAGGTGAGCTTGACCGCCCGCTTCTGCGGCAGCACCACCGATTCGCCGTATGAGGCGCGGCAGATCGCGGGATCGAGCTCAGGCGACAGGCCGTCGCGCAGGAAAGCACGTTGCGCGATCGCTGTCGCAGGAACGAGCGTGCTCGCGACGGCGGCACCGCGCAGCAACGTACGTCGGGTGGGAAAACGGGACATCGGGTACTCCGGGAACGCTGGAAAGAGATGAATGCGCGTGACAACGCGCGTCGCGGCGGTCAGCGGCGACAGCAACACATCGAAGTCGAAAAGACTTGCTTGCTCATCATGCCGTCAGCATCACCCGGACCGATGCGCGGCGTAAATAATCGAGAAAACCAAAGATGCGTGCTTGCGGGAAAGTCCCTGCTGCCGAGCGCGCGGTATCAACCAAAGCGTTGCTCATTGGACCACGCGCATCCTGCGCGCTCACGAATCTTGAGCGCGCAGGATGCGCGCGGTCCAATGAGAAGACGCGCCACGGAGCAGCGCGCCACGGCAAAAAACTAGAAGGTGGTCTTGCCCTTGATCGCGATGGCGATGTGGGCGAAGTCGGAGTCGGGCGTGGCGCCGTGCCAATGCTTCTCGCCCGCCGGGATGACGACGAAGTCACCCGGCTTGATGCGGATCTCTTCCTTCTCGGTGGCAATGATGCCTTCGCCCTTGGTGACGTACAGCACCTGGTCGACGTCGTGGACGTGGAACACGTTCACCGCGCCCTTGTCGAAGTTGATGATGTTGGTGCGCAGGTCGCTGTTGTCGGCATCGAGCACCGGCTGGACGGTCACCCGACCCTTGAACAGGGCGCTGCTGCGTTCCTTCTGCTCGATCTCGCTGGTTCGCAGGACTTTCATGGCGTTTCACTCCCGTGCGTCGCGATGGCAGGATCATGGCTGTTCGGCCGCTTCCGGGCCAGCCCCGGCTGCCAGCGTTTTCCATCCTCGGTACGGGCGACGTAGCCCAGCCGGGCCATGGTGTTGAGCAGCCGCGAGGCCGTGCTCTTGTGCAGATCGACCGCGCGGCTCAGGTCGCACAGGCGGGCGCCGCCGGGATGCTCCCCGACGGCCTCCAGCAGCGCGAACGCACGTACGAGTGTCTGAACCGAGCCGCTTGCCATGACTATCGCTCCGCGTCGACGGCCCGCCATTCGCGGGTAATATCGTCGAGTTTCTTCTTGAGGTCCGCAGGGAGGGGCCCTTGCTTTGCCGCTGCCAGGCTGTCGGCGAGTTGCTCGGGCTTGCTGGCGCCGACGATCGGCGCGGTGATCGCCGGGTTGGACATCGTCCAGCGTACCGCGAGCGTCGTCATGCTGATGCCGGCCTCGGCCGCGATCGGACGCACGGCGTCGATGGTCTCGAACTCGCGTTGATGCCAATAACGCTCCTGGTAGCGCGCGCCGGCGCTGCCGAGTTGGAAGCGCGAGCCTTCCGGCGGCGGCGCCTTGCCATTGTGCTTGCCGGTCAGCAACCCGCCGGCGATCGGATTGTAGGGGATCACCGCGATCCCCTCTTCCTCGCACATCGGCAGCAAGTCGCGCTCGAAGCCGCGGAACAGCATGTTGTAGCGCGGCTGCACCGAGGCGACCCGGGCGATGTTCTTGAGCTCGCTGCGGCCGAGCGACCGCGCGACCTTGTGGGCCGGCCAGTTGGAGACGCCGACATAGCGCGCCTTGCCGCTCTTCACGACCGTGTCGAGCGCTTCGAGGGTTTCGTCCAATGGCGTGTTGGGGTCGTAACGGTGCAGCTGGTAGAGGTCGACATAGTCCGTGCCGAGCCGCTTCAGCGAGTCGTCGATCGCCTCGAGCACATGCTTGCGCGAGGTGCCCTGGTTCCACGGATTGCGGCCCATCGCACCGGCGCATTTGGTCGCCAGGACGAAGTTGTGCCGCTTGCCCTTCAGCCAGTCGCCGACAATCTGCTCGGTGCGGCCGGCCGTATTGTGGCCGCCGCCCAGCGGATAGACATCGGCGGTGTCGAGGAAATTGACGCCGCCTGCCGCGGCGGCGTCGAGGATGGCATTGCTCTGGGCGACATCGCATTGCAGCCCGAACGTCATGGTGCCGAGGCAAAGCCTCGACACCCGCAGGCCTGTGCGGCCGAATCGTACGTGTTCCATGAGGGACTCTAACTCCTTTTTCCTCCCTGCGCGCAGCGCGGGGAGGAAATTCCTCAGGTCTTGATCCAGACCGCCTTCACGTTGAGGTATTCCTCGACGTGCTGGAGACCGGATTCGCGGCCGTAGCCGCTCATCTTGTAGCCGCCGAACGGCACCGCGGGATCCATCGCCTGGTAGCAGTTGATCCAGACCGAGCCGGCACGGATCGACCTGGCGAGCTTGACCGCCTTGGAGACATCGCGCGTCCACACGCCGCTGCCGAGGCCGAAGGTTGTGTTGTTGCCACGCTCGATCACTTCCTCGATGTCGGTGAACGGGATCGCCGAGATCACCGGCCCGAAAATCTCTTCCTGGGCGATGCGCATGTCGTCACGCACGTTGGCGAACACGGTGGGCGGCACGAAGTAGCCCTTGCTGTATTCGCCTTCGGTGAGCTGCTGGCCGCCCGAGAGGCTCTTGGCGCCCTCCTGCCGGCCAATGCCGAGATAGGTGGTCACGCGATCGAGCTGCTCGGGTGAGACCAATGGGCCGACCTGGGTCTCCGGGTTTGCACCGTTGCCGACCTTCAGGGTCTTGGCGAAGGCTGCGACCTTGGCGGTGAACTCCTCATAGACCTTCTTCTCGACGAACAGGCGCGTGCCGGCGCTGCAGATCTGGCCGGAGTTGGCGAACACCGCCATCGCCGCGCCCGGCACCGCCGCATCGAGGTCGGCGTCGGCGAACACGATGTCGGGCGACTTGCCGCCCAGCTCGAGCGACACA
>DASXQC010000766.1:0-4184 GCA_036493235.1 Reyranella sp. | reverse complement strand
GGAACGCCTGGGCGACTTCAAATCGGAAAGGTGGGCGAGATCATCTCGGAACGGTGGGCGAGATCGAGCGGAATCCGCATCTTGACCCTGTAGCGCCTACAGGGTCCAAATATAGGACGTAACATCATCGAGCGACAGGCTGATCATGAGCGCACATTGTTGCGGACATCAGCACGAAGACCCCGGCGGCGATCCGGTCCGGCAAGCCGCATACCGGCGCGTCCTGTGGTGGGTCCTGGCAATCAACGCCGCCATGTTCGGTGTTGAGATCGGCGCCGGGTTTGCCGCCGGTTCAGCCGCATTGCAGGCCGATGCGGTCGACTTCCTCGGCGACGCTGCCAATTACGCGATCAGCCTGTTCGTGGTCGGCATGGCCTTGCGCTACCGGGCGGGCGCGGCGCTGGCGAAGGGCGCGACGATGGCGCTCTTTGGCGCCTGGGTCCTCGGGATCACGGCGTGGCACGTCGTCAACGGCACGCTTCCGCATGCCGTCACCATGGGCAGCGTCGGACTTACCGCGCTCGCCGCCAATGCGGCCTCATTCTGGCTGCTGTGGCGCCACCGCACGGGCGACGCCAACATGCGCTCGGCTTGGATATGCACGCGCAATGACGTTCTCGGCAATCTCGCGGTGCTGCTTGCGGCTGCGGGCGTGTTCGGAACAGGCACCGGCTGGCCCGACGTGATCGTGGCCGCGGTCATGGCCTTGCTCGCCCTCCAGGGGGCAGCAACAGTCGTCCGGCAGGCCAGGTCTGAACTCCGGTCGGGCGGCCAAGCGAGGCCAGCAACCCTTCACGTCAGCGGCTTGCATCATGGCGGCGACCGTATGGCATCTGTGGAACGGCACCGATAAAAAGGCATCACCGAGAAGATTGCTGCCTTTGGTTTTGCTCCCGAACGGAGGTACGAAGCATGGTTTGGCGACGCGCATGGTTGCTCGTACTCACCACACTACTGTTTATGGCGGCTGCGCAAGCCCAGGAGAAGGAACCGACCGCAATCGTTGAACTTGGCGCCACCGGTGAATGGGGGCTGCCGGGCGCATCCAGCTACGGTCCATCAATTGCCGTCGAATTCACGCCCATCAAGGACTGGCTCGAAATCGAAGTCGGTCTCGGTCCCATGTTCCACGGCGGACGCACCGAATGGGATGCAGACCTCCTGTTCAAAAAGCCCTTCACCCTATCGGATAAACTCGAGTTCATGGTTGGTGTTGGACCGCAATGGACGTTCACGCGCGAAGGAACTCAGACAAGCGCGGCGTTTGCCCTCGACTTCATGTTCTGGCCTACCGCGGATCGAAAGGTGGGTTGGTTCTTGGAGCCGGTTTATAGTCGTTCGTTTAGCGGTGGGCATGACCAATCTGCGGATTCCGACGAAGTCGCCCAGGTGTACCGATGTGAAGTCGCCCAGGGATTCCGAGACGATGTCGCCCACCTTTCCGATTTGATCTCGCCCGGGGCGAGGCGTTCTGGCCGGTTGGTTTTTCTGGCATCGGGCAAGCCGCGTGGTCAATCTGGAATCGCGGCTTGAATCTTTTCTTCTGCTGCTGTTGCGGTTGCTGTGGGCATGTGGGCAACGCTCTTGCGTTGTCCAAGCGAAGCGGCATGTCCACAGCGCCACGGGCTCAGGCCTTTCGGGCGGATGGCCGGGTTCGGCGCAGGCTCTCGCCGGTGAGGTCGAGCCGGTGGGCGTTGTGGACGAGGCGGTCGAGCACGGCATCGGCGTAGGTCGGATCGCCGATCAGCGCGTGCCACTGGTCGACCGGCAACTGGCTGGTGACGAGAGTGGATCTGCGGCCGTAGCGGTCCTCCAGGATCTCCAGGAGGTCGTGGCGGGCGGCGGCATCGAGCGGGGCGAGGCCCCAATCATCGAGGATGAGCAGATCGACGCGGCCGAGCGCGCGCAGCAGACGCGGGTGGCGGCCGTCGCCGCGGGCGAGGGCGAGATCGTCGAACAGGCGCGGGACGCGCTGGTAGAGGACGGAGCGATTGTCGCGGCAGGCCTTGTGGCCGAGCGCCGAGGCGATCCAACTTTTGCCGACGCCGGCCGGGCCGCAGATCAAGAGGTTGGCGTGGTCGTCGACCCAGCGGCCCTCGACGAGCCTGGCGAACAGCGCGCGGTCGAGACCGCGCGGGGTGCGGTAGTCGACGTCCTCGACGCACGCCTGCTGGCGCAGCCTGGCGTGGCGCAGGCGGGTGGTGAGGCGTTTGTCGTGACGCAGCGAGGCTTCCCGTTCGAGCAGCAGCGCGAGCCATTCGGCGTGGCCGAGGCTGCCGGCATCGCCCGCAGCTTCGATGTCGACGAAGGCCTTCGCCATGCCGTGCAGGCCGAGCGCGTTGAGCCGGTCGAGGGTCGGATGGGTGAGCAAGGGATGGTCTCCTAATTGTAGTAGCGCGGTCCGCGGATGTTGGGGTGCAGGATCGGCGCGTCGTCCGCGGAGCGCTTGTGAGGTGGACGCCGATCGAGATTGTTGGCGAGGATCGACTTGACCGAGCCGTAGTTGCGCGCGCCGATGTCGATCGCGCGGGCGGCCGCGGCGTCGAGCCGCTCGCGCCCGTAAGAGGCGGCGAGCCGCAGGATGCCGAGGCAGGCGCGGAAGCCCTGCTCGGGGTGCGAGCGCTCCTCGAGAATGAGGTCGCACAACGCGCTGGTCGCCGGCCCGATCGCGGCGGCGTCCTGGCGGATGCGCGCGATGGTCCAGCCGGCGTAGCGCCGATGGCTCGACGCCATGTGCTCCGGCACGGTGGTGTGCTTGTGATTGCCGCTCATGCGCTGGTGTGCGGCGATCCGCTCGCCCTTGTGGAAGATCTCGACGGTGCGGGCGGTGAACCGCACCTCGACCTCGGCGCGCACGAAGCGATGCGGGACGCTGTAGTAATGCTTCTCCACCTCGACGTGGTAGTCGATGCTGACCCGGCGGATGCGCCACTCGGCGAGCACGTACGGGCTTTCCGGCAAGGGCCTGAGCGCCGGCCGGTCGATCTCCTCGAGCAGCCTGCGGCGCGTCACGCCGAGCCGCCGGATCGCGCGCTCCTCGTTGAGCCGCGTGAGCAGCTCGCCGATCGCCGCGTTGACCTCGGCGAGGCTGTGGAAGACGCGATGGCGCAGGCGGCCGAGCAGCCAGCGCTCGACGACCAGGACGGCCTGCTCGACCTTGGCCTTGTCGCGCGGGCGGCGTGGCCGCGCCGGCAGGATCGCGGTGCCGTAGTGCGCCGCCATGTCGGCGTAGGTGCGATTGATCTGCGGGTCGTACAGGCACGCCTTGATGACCGCGACCTTGGTGTTGTCGGGCACCAGCAGCGCCGGCACGCCGCCGATCGCCGCGAAGGCGCCGACGTGGGCGCTGATCCAGTCGGCGAGCCCTTGCGTCCAGGTCGCCTGCGCGTAGGTGAAGTTCGATGCGCCGAGCACGGCGACGAAGACCTGCGCCGTTCTTCGCTCGCCGGTGAGGCGGTCGACCATCACCGGCACGCCGTCGCCCGCGTAGTCGACGAACAGCTTGTCGCCAGCCGCGTGCGACTGGCGCATCGTCACCGACAGGCGGCCCTCCCAGGCGCGGTAGAGCTCGCAGAAGCGCGAATAGCGATACCCGCCGGGCTCGGCGGCGATGTACTCCTCCCACACGATCGACAGCGTCACGTGCTTGCGCTTGAGCTCGCGATGCACGCTCGCCCAGTCGGGCTCGGTGACGCGCCGCTGCCCCTGCCGGCTGCCGTTGCCGGACTTGGCGAACAGCCGCCCTTCCAGCACCGCGTCCGTGAGTTCGTCCGGCAGCGGCCAGGTCAAGCCCGCCGCCTCCAACCGGCGGATCGTCAGCCGGACCGTCGAGGGCGCCGCCCCGACCCGCCGCGCAATCTCGCGGCTCGGCAGCCCGGCCGCCTTCATCCTGATCACATCGCGCACGTGGCGCATCGCAAGCCTCTCCGTCGGCATCCAGGGTCCCCTTCGCAAGCCGAAAGGACGGACCCTATGGGAGCCAGAAGAGGCCTCGTCACCCGGGCGACATCATCCCGGAATGGCGGGCGAGATCGTCTCGGAACGCCTGGGCGACTTCAAATCGGAAAGGTGGGCGAGATCATCTCGGAACGGTGGGCGAGATCGAGCGGAATCCGCAGGTGGGACGCCTGGCGCGAGTCCGCCCGCGCCGCCGCCGTGCCACTTGAAGAGACTGAAGTCGATGG
>DASXQC010000765.1:0-2748 GCA_036493235.1 Reyranella sp. | reverse complement strand
CCGCTGGCCAAGGGCGAGGTCGGCAAGGTCGGCGTGCCGATCAGCCATCTCGGCGACATGCGCACTTTGTTCGACGGCATCCCGCTCGACCGCATGAACACGTCGATGACCATCAACGCGCCGGCGGCGTGGCTGCTCTCTCTTTATATAGCCACCGCCGAGGCCGAGGGCGTCGAACGCACCAAGCTCCAGGGCACGACGCAGAACGACATCATCAAGGAATATCTCAGCCGCGGGACCTACATCTTCCCGCCCGAGCCGTCGCTGCGGCTCACCGCCGACACGATCGGCTTCACCTATCGCGAGGTTCCCAAGTGGAACCCGATGAACGTCTGCAGCTATCATCTACAGGAAGCCGGCGCGACGCCGATGCAGGAGCTGGCCTTCGCCTTGGCCAACGCGATTGCTGTGCTCGACGCCGTGCGGGCACGCGGCCAGGTGCCCGAGACGGATTTCCCGAAAGTGGTCGGCCGCATCTCCTTCTTCGTGAACGCAGGCATCCGCTTCGTCACCGAGATCTGCAAGATGCGGGCGTTCGCCGAGCTGTGGGACGACATCACCCGCAACCGCTACGGCGTCGCCGACGCCAAGCAGCGGCTGTTCCGCTACGGCGTGCAGGTGAACTCGCTCGGCCTCACCGAGCAGCAGCCGGAGAACAACGTCTATCGCATCCTGCTCGAGATGCTCGCGGTGGTGATGAGCAAGAACGCCCGTGCCCGCTCGGTACAGCTCCCGGCCTGGAACGAGGCCCTCGGCCTGCCGCGGCCGTGGGACCAGCAATGGTCGCTGCGGCTCCAGCAGATCGTGGCCTTCGAGACCGACCTCCTCGAGTACGGCGACATCTTCGACGGCAGCGGCGTGATCGCGGCCAAGGTCGAGGCGCTGAAAGCCGAGGCGCTGGCCGAGATGCAGCGCATCGCCGACATGGGCGGCGCGGTCGCCGCGATCGACTCGGCCTACATGAAGCAGCGGCTCGTGGAGTCGAACCTCAAGCGGCTCGCCGCGATCGAGGCGGGCGAGCAGACCGTGGTCGGCGTCAACGCCTACACCGAGGGCGAGCCCTCGCCGCTCAGCGGCGGCGACGGCGCGATCCTGACCGTCGATGCCGACGTCGAGCGCGAGCAGGTCGAACGCCTCAACGCCTGGCGCGCCGAACGCGATACGAACGCCGTGAAAGCGGCGCTCGTCGAACTCACCGCCGCCGCGAAGGAAGACCGCAATGTCATGCCGGCCTCGATCGCCTGCGCCACGTCGGGCGTCACGACCGGCGAATGGACCGAGACCCTGCGCGCCGTGTTCGGCGAGTACCGCGCACCGACCGGCGTCGCCCGCGCGATCGGCGTCACCGACGGCCGCCTCGAAGCCGCGCGCCGCGAGGTCGAGACCGTGTCGCGGCGCCTCGGCCGGCGCATCAAGATCCTGGTCGGCAAGCCCGGGTTGGACGGCCATTCCAACGGCGCCGAGCAGATCGCCGTGCGCGCCCGCGACTGCGGCATGGAAGTGGTCTACGAGGGCATCCGCCTCACGCCCGATCGCATCGTCAACGCCGCCCTCGAGGAGAGCGTGCACGTCGTCGGCCTGTCGATCCTGTCGGGTGGCCATGTCTCGCTGGTGCGCGACGTGCTCGACGGCCTCGCCAAAGCTGGCATCGCCGACGTGCCGGTCGTGGTGGGCGGCATCATCCCGCCGGCCGACGCCGAGCTTTTGACCAAGGCGGGCGTCGCGCGCGTCTACACGCCGAAGGACTTCGACCTGACGCAGATCATGCGCGACATCGTCACCGTCGTGGACGCGGCCTGGAAGGAAGCGGCCTGACGATCGTCCCACGTCCCAATCGTTTGGGACGCTTCCCATGCCCATTCCATAAGGCTTTTAGTCGATTCGTCCCAGATCCCGCGCCGCATGCGCGTTGGGACGATTGTCGAATTGGCGGGACGCGGGATGACTTATCCACAGCATCAGTCGCGGAGTCTCTGCTTCACGCCGGTCGGATGATAGGCCAGCACCTCGACAATGCGGCCGCCGAGCAGGTGGTCCCGCACGATCCGGTCGACACCCGCCTCGTCGATGCCGCCGTACAGCGTGCCTTCCGGCCAGACCTGCAGCACCGGCGCGAGGCTGCACGGGCCGAGGCAACTCGTCTTGGCGCTCATCATACCGTCGCCGGCAGTGCGCAAAGACAACCGCTTCTGCTCGTTGCGCAGATGGCCCCAGATCGGCGCCGCGCCGGAGGCGTTGCAGGGACTGCCCATGCAGACCAGCACGCGCCGCTTCTGCGCCGGCACGATCGAGCCGTCGCCCGCAGGCTTGCCGGGCTCGACCGGCGCATTGGTCGCGAGGCAGGACGCGAGCACGTCCTGCATTTGCGCTTGAGCGCCGGGAAAGCCGGCGACACGGATCTCCGGCCACGGCCGCGTATCGGCCGCCTGCCAGCGCTGGATCGTGCGACGCAGCCAGTTCTCGAAGCTCGGTTCGGACGGCAGCACCATCGGCACAATGACGATCGGCTGGTCGTTCGCCTCGACCAGCACGCGCAGGCCATCTCGCAACGAGGGCAGGCCCTCTTCGCTGAAGGCGAAGGAAGCGATCGAGACACCGGGCAATGCCGCGACAGCGTCGCGCCAGCGCTCCATCTCGCGCAGGGGCTGGGCGGCAGTGGCCGAGCGGGCGAGCAGCAGGACGCGCACCGACTCGCTCATCGGCGGGAGACCGTCGCCAGGACAGGCTGCGTCAGCCCGAGCGCGCGAG
>DASXQC010000764.1:0-4630 GCA_036493235.1 Reyranella sp. | reverse complement strand
GACCTCGCCCAGCAACGGCTCGGGATCGATCTTCCAGTCGCCGGTATGGAACACCGTGCCGAACTTGGTCCGCACCGCCAGCGCATTCGGTTCAGGGATCGAATGCGTCATGGTGATCATCTCGAGCTCGAACGGCCCGACGGAAAACTTCCCGCCCAGCGGGATCTCCGTGATCGGCACGTCGTTGAGCAGGCCGGCATCGCGCAGCTTGCGCTTCAGCACCGAGGCGGCGAACGGCGTGGCATAGACCGGTGCCTCGAGCCGCGGCCACAGGTCGGCAACGGCGCCGAGATGGTCCTCATGGGCGTGGGTGATGATGATCCCTGCGAGGTCTTTTTTGCGATCCTCGATGAAGGCGGGATCGGGCATCACGACCTCGACGCCCGGCATGGTGTCGTCGCCGAAGGCAATGCCGAGATCGACCATCAGCCACTTGCCGTCGTGGCCATAGAGATTGAGGTTCATGCCGATCTCGCCCGCGCCGCCAAGCGCGACGAACAGCAGCTCGTGGGCGGAGGGAGTCGTCATTTCTTCCTGTTGCGCTTGTAGATTTCGATCAGGCCGCGCGCGGTGATGTCCGGCACCGTCTGCTCGATGATGCCGACCGAGCCCTCGAACACCGGCGCGAGGCCGCCGGTCGAGACCACCTTCATCGGCTTGCCGAACTCCTTGACGATGCGCGTGACGATGCCCTCGATCAGGCCGACATAGCCCCAGAACACACCGGTGTGCATGCAGGCCACCGTGGTGGTGCCGATCACCTGCCGGGGCTTCTCGACGACGATGCGCGGCAGCAGCGCGGTGGCGTTGACCAGAGCCTCGATCGACAGGTTGATGCCGGGCGCGATTGCCCCGCCGCAGTAGCTGCCCTCCTCGTCGACCACGTCGAAGTTGGTGGCGGTGCCGAAATCGACCACCACGACCGGCGTCTTAGGAAAGAGAATGCTGGCACCGACCGAGTTGCAGACGCGGTCGGCGCCGGCGCCGACGCCTTTGATCTTGATGCCGGGATCGACGCCGGGGTCGTTGATGAACATCGGCTCGCAATCGAAGTAGCGGGTGCAGAGCCGGCGCAGGTTGAAGTTGGCGTTGGGCACGACGCTGCCGATGATGGCGTCGGTGATCGACTTGGGGTCGATGCCTTCGATGTGCATGAGCTGGGTCAGCCAGACGGCATGCTCGTCGCCGGTGCGCATGGCGGAGGTGTGCTGGCGCCATTCGCCGACGATCTCGTCGCCGTCGATCACGCCGAACTTGATGTTGGTGTTGTTGACGTTGATGGCGAGCAGCATGGTGATGTCCCTTCAGGCCGCGCGGGCCAGCAACTCTCCGGCAACGATCCGGCGCGGGCCCGCAGGGGTATCGAGCAGCAAGGCGCCCTCGCCGTCCATCCCGGCGAAGCGGCCGCGCACCAGCTCCTCGCCCAGCTTCACGTCGACCTCCAGGCCGAGCGGACCGGCCTTGGCCAGCCACTCGGCCCGTATCGCCGCGAAGCCATCGCGCCGCCACTGCGCCAGCCATCGCGCCAGCGCCGCGGTCAGGCGCTCCAGAGCAGCCTCGACCGTGCCACCGAGGCAGGCGCCGCGGTAACGCATCTCGGGGACTTCGGGCGCGAAGCTCACATTGACGCCGATGCCCAGGACCACGTGCTCAGCCTTGCCGTCGGCGCTGATCGAACTTTCGGGCAGGATGCCGGCCACCTTGCCACCGTCGACCATCACGTCGTTGGGCCACTTCACGCGCACCTGCCGGCTGGCTGGAACCATGTCGGCCACGGCGAGCGCGGCCACGAAGCCCAGCTCCGCCGCCCGCGCCGCCGCGCAGTCGGGGCGCAGGATGGTCGAGCTGTAGAGATTGCCGACCGGCGAGGCCCAGGTCCGCCCGCGACGGCCACGGCCACCGGTCTGCTCTCGGGCCCAGATGACGGTGCCCTCAGGCGCGCCTGCTTCGGCCAGACGCGCGGCCTCATCGTTGGTGCTGCCGACGCTTTGCAGCGCGACCAACGTCCACCCGTCCGGCAGGACGGGCGCGAATGTCACGGGAACAGGCCCTTGGCCGCGGCGACGGCGATCGCGCTGAGCGGCTGGGGCAACAGCGAGAACAGCGTGAGCAGCAGCGCCGACACAAAGGCCACCGTGCGGTTGATGCCGAAGGCGGTCGGGTCGATCGCCTCGGTACTTTCGTCGAAGTACATCACCTTGACGATGCGCAGGTAGTAGTAGGAGGCCACGACCGAGGCCAGCAGGCCGAGCACGGCCGGCCAGAACAGCTTGGCCTCGACGGCCGCCATGAAGACGTACAGCTTGCCCCAGAACCCGGCGAGCGGCGGGATGCCGGCCAGCGAGAACATCATGACCAGCATCGACAAAGCGAGCATCGGATGACTGCGACCGAGGCCGGCGAGGTCAGAGATGTTCTCGACCATCACGTTGCGCCGCTTCATCAGCAGGATGATGGCGAACACGCCGAGATTCATGACCAGGTAGATGGCGAGGTAGAACACCACTGCCTGGATGCCCTTCTCGCTGCCCGCCGCCACGGCCAGCAGCACGTAGCCCACGTTGGCGATCGAGGAGTAGGCCATCAGGCGCTTGATGTTCTGCTGCTGCAGGGCGGCGAACGCGCCCCAGCCCATCGACAGTACCGCCGCGACGACCATGATCTGCTGCCACTGGTGGAACAGCGGCTTGAACGGACCCATCAAGACCGAGACCAGCAGCGAGACGCCGGCAATCTTGGTCGCCACCGCGAAGAAGGCCGTGACCGGCGTCGGTGCGCCCTCGTAAACGTCGGGCGTCCACATGTGGAACGGCACGGCGGCGATCTTGAAGGCCAGGCCCGCGACCACGAACACCAGGCCGATGGTGGTGCCGATCTCGGCCGCCTTGCCGGCCAGCAGCGCCTGCGAGATCTGCACGAACGAGGTGCTGCCGCAGAAGCCGTAGATCAGCGAGGCGCCGAACAGCAGCATGCCCGAAGCGACCGAGCCCAGGACGAAGTACTTGATGCCGGCCTCCGTCGAGCGCACCAGATCACGCTGGAAGGCGGCGATCACGTAGAGCGCCAGCGACTGCAGCTCGAGCCCGACATACAGTGACATCAGGTCGTTGGCCGAGATCATCAGCATCATGCCGAGCGTCGCCAGCGACACGATCAGCGGATACTCGAACCGCCACGAGTTGGTGCGCTCGAAGTACGCACGCGACATCAGGATCGTGACCGCCGAGGCGATCAGCACCAGCGCCTTCATGGTCGTGGTCAGGCGATCGGTGATGAAGAGCTGCGCGAAGGCGGTGCCCTCGTGATAGGGCACGAACAGCAGGACTGCCGTGACGATCAGGGCGACGCTGGTCGCGATCGAGACGAAGGCGGTGGCCACCTCGCCGCGCAGCACACCGTAGAGCAGCAGCAGCGCGGTCGCGGCTGCCAGGAAGATCTCCGGCCGGGCCAGCGACCAGTGTTCGAGTCCAACCATGTCCATGCTCATCGCAACGACGCCGTATGGGCGAGCTTGATCGCCGCATTGTAGTCCCCGATCAGCTTGTCGACGGCCGGCGCCATCGGATCGAGGAACGAGTTGGGATAGATGCCCATCCACAGCGTGAGCAGCACCAGCGGCAGGAACACCGCGATCTCACGCCGGTTCATGTCGAGGATCGCCCTGAGCGACGCCTTGGAGAGCTCGCCGAAGACGATCTTGCGGTACAGCCACAACGCGTAGGCCGCGCCCAGGATCAGGCTGGTCGCCGCCAGGAACGCCACCCACGTGTTGGCCTTGAAGGCGCCGAGCAGCACCAGGAACTCCCCGACGAACCCCGACAGACCCGGCAGGCCGATGCTCGCCAGGGTGAAGAACATGAAGACGAAGGCGTAGCGCGGCATGCGATGGACCAGGCCGCCATAGGCGTCGATCTCGCGGGTGTGCATGCGGTCGTAGACCACGCCGACACAGAGGAAGAGCGCGGCCGAGACGATGCCGTGGCTCAGCATCTGGAAGATCGAGCCCTGCACGCCCTGCATGTTCATGATGTAGATGCCGATCGTCACGAGGCCCATATGGGCGACCGACGAGTAGGCGATCAGCTTCTTCATGTCCTCCTGCACCAGCGCGACCAGCGAGGTGTAGATCACCGCCACGACGGAGAGGCCGAAAATCAGCGGGGCGAAGTATTGAGTCGCCTCGGGGAACAGCGTGACCGAGAAGCGGATGAAGCCATAGCCGCCCAGCTTCAGCAGCACGCCGGCCAGGATGACCGAGCCCGCTGTCGGCGCCTCGACGTGCGCGTCGGGCAGCCAGGTGTGGACCGGCCACATCGGCACCTTGACCGCGAACGAAGCGAAGAAGGCCAGCCACAGCCAGAACTGCCACTGGAAGGAAAGCTGCGTCTTTTCCAGCACGGTCGGCAGGTCGCTGGTGCCGGCCTGCCAGTAGATCGCGATGATCGCCAGCAGCATCAGCACTGAGCCGAGGACCGTGTAGAGGAAGAACTTGAAGGCCGCGTAGACCCGCCGCTTGCCGCCCCACACGCCGATGATCAGGAACATCGGGATCAGCACGCCCTCGAAGAAGACGTAGAACAGCGCGAGATCGAGAGCACAGAACAGACCGACCATGAAGGTCTCGAGGACC
>DASXQC010000763.1:0-1623 GCA_036493235.1 Reyranella sp. | reverse complement strand
CCATGCCCAAGCGTGGCGACCTGATGGTCGAGGAGATCAAGGCGTGGATCGCCGAGAAGCGACTGGCGCCCGGTGATCGGCTGCCCAAGGAGGCCGAGCTGCAGGCGCTGTTCGGCGTCAGCAAGGGCACCGCGCGCGAGGCGCTGAAGTCGCTGGAAGTGCAGGGGCTGGTGAAGGTCACCACGGGCCCCGCCGGCGGCGCCACGATCGGCGAGGTGCCGCTCGAGAAGGCGCTGGAGCAGCTGCAGAACTACCTGTTCTTCCGCACGCTCGACCTTCGGCAGATCTACGCCGTGCGCCGCGTGCTCGAGCCCGAGCTTGCGGCCGGCGCCGTGCCGCATCTCACCGAGGAGCATTTCGCGGCGATGGGCCGCAGCATCGCGATCTGCGCGCCGCACTCGTCCGACCGCGAGCAGGCGCTGGTCCAGCGCCAGGAAGACCTGCACTTCCACGACGTGCTGGCGTTGGCCAATCCCAACGCGCTGCTGCGCTTCATGTGCCAGGTGATCAACCACCTGCTGCGCTTTTCGGTGGCTATGGGTGATCCCAGCCTGCCAGCCGGCCACGAGCTCGGCGACACCAACGTCGCCGCGCACCGGCGCCTGCTCGCCGCGGCGCGCAAGGGCGACGCCGCGCGGGTGCGCAAACTGATGACCGAGCACATCGACGAGGCCGAGGAGCACGTGCTGGCGCTATCCGCTGCCGTACGTCAGCGCTTCGTCACCGAGGCCGAGCTGCGGCCGCGTATTCAACCTGCCAAGCGGGAGAAGAAGCCATGATCGACCGTCGCACGATGATGACCGCCCTTGGATCCAGTTTGGGAGCCGCCCTCATGACCTCGACCGCACGTGCCGACGGCTGGGCCGAGCGCTTGGCCGAGATGGAGAAGAGCGGCCGCGTCTTCGGGCTTGATGCGCTCATCGTCTCGCGTGGCGGCAAGACAATCTTCGAGCACTACGGCGAGGGCCAGGCCGAGGCCTGGGGCACGCCGCTCGGTGTCGTCAAGTTCGGGCCGACGGTGATCCACGACCTGCGCTCGGTGTCGAAGAGCGTGGTGAGCTGCGTCTATGGCATCGCGCTCTCGCAAGGCAAGGTGCCGACGCCGGAGACCAGGCTCTCGGTGGCCTTCCCGCAATATGCCGACCTGCTGCAGCAGCCGGAACGCGCCGGCCTCACCGTCGGCCACTTGCTTAGCATGACGGTCGACATGGACTGGGACGAGCTCACCATTCCCTACGGCGATCTGCGCAACAGCGAGAACGCCATGGAGGCCGCGCCCGACCGCTATCGCTATGTGCTGGAGCGGCCGATCCTCGGGCCGCCCGGCGTGAAGTGGAGCTACAACGGCGGCTGCACGACCCTGCTGGCGCGGCTGATCGCCGACGGCACTGGCGAGAAGCTGCACGCCTACGCCCGCCGCGTGCTGTTCGAGCCGCTGGGCTTCGGCGCCAACGAGTGGGTCCTCAGCAGGGACGGCAACGAGGTTGCCGCCTCCGGACTGCGCCTGCTGCCGCGCGACATGCTGAAGATCGGCCAACTCGTGCTGACCCGCGGCGCGTGGGAAGGCAAGCCGGTCGTGCCCGCCGACTGGGTGAAGCGCGCGACGACGCCGGTAGTGGAGAT
>DASXQC010000762.1:0-3119 GCA_036493235.1 Reyranella sp. | reverse complement strand
TGCGCGAGATCGAGGCGCGCACCAACAAGCTGCACGAGACCAACCCGATGCTCGGCCATCGCGGCGTGCGTCTCGGCATCTCCTATCCCGAGATCTACGAGATGCAGGCGCGGGCGATCTTCGAGGCGGTCGCCGAGGTGCAGAAGAAGGCCGGCAAGACCGTGATCCCGGAGATCATGATCCCGCTGATCGCGACCAAGATCGAGCTCGACCTGATGAAGGCGGTGATCGACCGCGTCGCCGAGGAGGTAAGCCATGCCTCGGGCCAGAAGCTCGATTACCTGGTCGGCACCATGATCGAGCTACCGCGCGCGTGCCTGCGGGCGGGCGAGATCGCCGAGACCGCGGAGTTCTTCTCCTTTGGCACCAACGACCTCACCCAGACGACCTTCGGTCTCAGCCGCGACGACTCGGCGTCGTTCCTGGAGAAGTACCAGCAGCGCGGCATCTTCGAGCACGACCCGTTCGCCTCCCTCGATACCGAAGGCGTGGGCGAGCTGATCGAGATCGCCCGAGAGCGCGGCCGCAAAGTGCGCAACAGCCTCAAGCTCGGCATCTGCGGCGAGCATGGCGGCGATCCGGCCTCGGTCTTCTTCTGCCACAAGGCCGGTCTGGACTACGTCTCGTGCTCGCCCTACCGCGTGCCGATCGCGCGGCTGGCGGCGGCGCAGGCGGCCCTGGGCGGTCCGCTCAAGACGGAATGAGCCTCGACGCGCTCCGGCCTAAGCGGGCGCTCGCCTCTGCGCTCGCCGCGCTGGAGCGCGATTCCGACAGCGACAGCTCGCAATGCCTGCTCGACGAGGCGTGGCGGCATCCCAGGGCGCATGTCGTCGGCGTCACCGGCCCGCCGGGCGTCGGCAAATCCTCGCTCTGCGCGGCGATGGTCGCAGCCTGGCGCAAGGATGGCAGGACCGTCGGCGTGATTGCCGTCGATCCCTCGTCGAAGGCGAGCGGCGGTGCGCTGCTCGGCGACCGCGTGCGCATCGTCCACGATTCGAGCGACGAGGGCAGCTTCGTGCGCTCGATGGCGGCGCGCGACCGGCTGGGCGGACTGGCCGATCAGACGTTGGCCGCCATGGTCGTGATGCGCGCGCTGTTCGATCGCGTGCTGATCGAGACCGTGGGTGTGGGACAGTCCGAGACCGACGTCGCGGGCATCGCCGACACCGTGGTGTTCTGCGTCCAGCCGGGTTCGGGCGATTCGCTGCAGTTCATGAAGGCCGGCATCGTCGAGATCCCGCATCTGATTGTCGTCACCAAGGCCGATCTCGGCGCCGCCGCGGAGCGCGCGCGCGCCGACGTCGCTGGTGCGCTGTCGCTGGCGGCCGCGGGCGACTGGCCGCTCAAGACGCTGGCGGTGTCGTCGCGCAACGGCGCCGGCATGGATGCGCTGATGTTGACGCTCGAGACCCATCGCGACCATCTCGACCAGGACGGACGGCTGGTGGTGGCGCGGCATCGCCAGAGCGAGGGCTGGCTGCACGAGGCGCTGCGCGAGCGGTTCGGCACGCGAGGGCTTGCGCGGCTTCGTGCGCTTGGCTTGGATGCGTCGCTGTCCGCGGGCGCCCAGCCGTTCGAGCGCCTGCGCCAGCTCACGTCTGCTTTGGAGACCGCGCGATGACTCATCCGACCGATGGAACCTGCATCTTCTGCAAGATCGTCGCGGGCCAGATCCCGTGCTTCAAGCTCACGGAGGACGCCAACACCATCGCCTTCATGGATATCAACCCGGTCAATCCGGGGCATGCGCTCGCGGTCGCCAAGGGCCACTGGCCGACCGTCGACGTGATCCCCCCCGAGGTGCTGGCCGAGGTGGCGCAGACAGCGCAGAAGGTCGCCAAGGCGGCGTTCAAGGTGCTGGTGCCGCACGGTGTGAACCTGCTGCAGGCCAACGGCGAGGGCGCAGGCCAGAGCGTGCCGCACCTCCACATCCACATCATGCCGCGTGTGAAGGGCGACGACGTCAATCTCAACTGGCAGCCCAAGCCAGGCGACATGGCCGCCATCAAGGCGGTGTATGAAAAGTTGAAAGCGGCGCTGTAGCTCAGTGCGCCTCGGCCTTGGCGACCAGCTCGACGAACTCCGTGAAGTCGGTGAAGCGCGGCTCGGGTAGCCGCAGATCGCGATCGACGCGCAGCACCACGACAAGATCGAGTGACGGCTTCACGAAGCCGTACTGGCCGCCGGCGCCCAGCGCCGAGAACCAGCCTTCGCCGAACAGGCCCGCGTGCGACTGGGGCGGAGCGGTCCACCAGAGATAGCCGTAGCCCCTGTCGCGTCCGGCGTCGGAATAGGGCCGCGTGCTCTCGGCCACCCACGCCGCCGGCACGATCTGCCTTCCGGCCCATTCGCCCTTGTGCAGGTAGAGCAGGCAGAAGCGCGCCAGGTCCCGGGCGCTCATCCGGATCGGATAGGCGCGATGGATCGAATCGGCGCCGGTGTAGTAGGCACCGTCGCTCGGCCGGTAGTCCTGCATGCCGATCGGTTTTGCGATCTGCCGGTCGAGCGCATCGTAGATGCCGGTGTCGGTGGCGTGCTCGTAGATCGTTCCGAGCACGTTGAAATCCCAATTGTTGTAGTACCAGAACGTCCCCGGGGCGTGGCTGCCGCGCTTAGGGCGCGCCTTGGCCATCGCGGCCGTCTCGTAGAGCGCCGGATGATAGACGCCCGAGCGCGCCTCTAGGAGCATCCGCACCGTCGCGGTCTTCTCGATATCGGTGAGCGACGGCGGATTGTCGTCGATGCCGAGCTGGGCGAGTGTCCTGCCGAGTGAGATTCTGCCGTCGGCCACCGCGATGCCGATCAGCGCGCTCAGGAAGCTCTTGCGCACCGACGCAAGCTCGGTGCGCTTGTGCGTGTCGCCCCACTCGCCGACCACCGCGCCGTGATGCACGATCATCACGCCGGTCGCGTGCATGCGGTCGGCCAGCTGCTTCGCCTCGGCGAGGCCCGACTCGGACCAGCCGCTCTTGGCCGGCGGCAGGCGATCCCAGTCGGCGCCGGGTAGCCATTGCTGTTGCGCCAGAGCGCCATGGCAGAGGAGCAGCGCCGCGACGAACGGCATGAGCAAACGGCGAATCATCTAACCTCCTCACTCAACGGGCCGAACACGGCGGCTA
>DASXQC010000761.1:0-6079 GCA_036493235.1 Reyranella sp. | reverse complement strand
GTCGAGGATGGTGACCTGGACCTTCATGCGCTCATTGGGCGATTCGGCCGGGGTATACCAGTCGGTGATGATGACCCCGCCGAACGGATCGGCCGACACCAGCGGGATGAAGTTGATGGTGTCGAGGGAGGCGCGCCACAGAAAGGCGTTCACGGCGACGCCGGTGCCGCTGTTGTTGTCCTTCCTGTCCGACCTGGAGCCGAACAGGCCGCCCGGGCCGAACAGGCTGCCTTCTTCCTGGTTGCGGCCACCAAGGCCCGTCGTGACGTCCCGCTTGGTACGATCGCCCGAGGGGCCGGACCGCTTCTCCGTCACCGAACCCGGGTCGCCACAGCCGGCGATGGTCAGCGCGAGCAGGCCTCCCAACAGGATGCGAAAGGTACAACGGAAGCCTGACATGAGCTCAATTCCCCGCCGGTTTTGGTCGCGATATCCATACGATACCGCCACACCCCGCCCTTTCCGGGGCATGCTGGCGGCCCGGACCTTATGCGGCCATTCGGTGAACATCAAGCGATGGAGTGGCGCAGGGAAATGAGTTGCATATCGATATCAAAGAATGATTGCAAAGAACAACTTATTGGAACATGGCCTGACTGGCTCTAAATGTGACAAAGACGCCACAGGTATGGGGAGAATCGTTCAACGGGACGTCCATTTCTTGACCCTCGTTTCTGCAGCGTGTTTTATAACTTTGCCGCTTGGCGGGGGCCGTGTGGGGCTGCGTTTGGCTTCCACTTCCGCCGGTCGGACAGGCCTAAGGTACGTACCAGTTTCTGATCAACGAGAGAGGGAGAATGATGAAAAAGCTTCTACTGGGATCGACCGCCCTGGTCGCCGGTGGACTGATGGCCGCTCCGGCCATGGCAGCTGACCCGATCAAGATCGGCGTCGGCGGCTACTACCAGTTCTTCGCGCTGGCGGGCAGCATGGAGGGCATCTACGCCCCCAACGGAACGTCCATTCAATACAAGGGCCTCCAGTTCATTCAGGAAGGCGAAATCCACTTCATCGGCCAGTCGAAGCTGGACAACGGCACCACGGTCGGTCTGACCGTCGAGCTCGAAGGCTGGAACCCGAGCGCGGGCACGGGCGGCGCGGTCCACACGATCGACGAAGCGTTCCTGTTCTCCTTCGGCGACTGGGGCCGTGTCGAGTTCGGTTCGCGCGACCAGGCTTCCTACCGCATGTACTACGGCGCTCCGTCGGCACTGCTGGGCTTCGGCTTCTTCCAGCACAATTCGTCCTTCGCGTGGACGAACGCGGCGATGTCGAACAACCCGGCCATGAGCGCGGCCACCTTCTTCACCATCGGTGGCCAGTTCCAGGACGTGAACCGCGTGAACTACTTCACGCCGCGTTTCTACGGCCTGCAGGTTGGTGTCGGCTATGCGCCGAAGATCAATCTGGCGACGAATACCTTGCTGGCTCCCGGCATGGGCCCCGGTCCGACCACAAACGGCGGCATCTGCGGCTTCAACGACGCCACCACGGCGAACGGCTGCCCGACCAACGACAACTCATGGCAGGACGTGTTCGACGTCGGCGCCAACTACCTGAACAAGTTCGGTGACGTCACCGTCGCTCTGTTCGGCTCCTGGATGTACGCGGCCTTCGTGCCGTCGTTCAACAACCTCGCGGCCAACAACGCTAACCTGGCCACCGGCACCAACCTTACCGCTTGGAAGCAATGGGTGGTCGGTGCCCAGTTCGGCATCGCCGGCTTCACGATCGGTGGCTCGATTGGTTGGGACAACAATGGTATAGGCGGCAACTACTACACCGGTGGTGACAGCGACAGCCGCAAGTACGCTGCGGCGATCATGTACGAGACCGGCCCGTGGCAGATGTCGTTCGGCTGGGGCCACGTCAACACCGACAACGGCAACGGCGCGCATCCGCTCGCCACGGTTACCCAGGGCACCACGAGCGCTCTCGGGTATGTGGCGCCGGGAGCAACCACCGCTGCAAATTTCGGCACCGACCCGACCGCAGGCGCGGCCGTGTTCGGCAACTACTCTGCCGACAAGTACGAGATCGGCGTGAACTACGCCCTCGGACCCGGAATCAAGCTGGTCGGCGGCGGCATCATTTGGAACGTGACCGGTCCGGTCAACGGCTCCCAGGGTCAGTCCTGGGCCGCTATGCTGGGCATGGACCTGCGCTTCTAGTTGCAGGCCAACAGGCAAATCGGAAAGAGCGGGCGAAAGCCCGCTCTTTTCATTTGGACGCCGGACTCATTTGGACACCCGCCGTCCCACCAGATTGACGAACAGGGTCGGCAGGTAAGTGCGCGACACCGGCAGCCGCTCGGTCGCTTGCCGGGCCAGCAGGGCGCGGTTGTCCTCGTGGTCGAGCACCAGCTGGAACAAGCCCCGCTCGACGGCGCCAGCCTCCGCCTCGAGCGCCAGACGGCCATCGCGTTCGACCCGATAGGCGACGTCCAGGCCGACATCGCCTCCGCTGTAGAACGCCGACAGGATCTCCAGCCGCCGGAACAGCAGGGCAAGACCGCGCTGGGAGAAGCGCCAGTAGTCGTCGGGCGCGGCATGGAAGGCCTGAGACCAGGGCGTCGAGATATAGGCGAGCCCGCCCGGGCGAAGCACGGCCTCGATGTTGCGGGCGGCCCGCATGGGGGCGGCGGTATGCTCCAGGACATGGCAGCAGACCACCAGGTCGAAGGCTTCGCGGCCGAGGGTCGAGGCGATCGCCTGAGGCGAGGCGCAGATGTCGAACTGGTGGTCGACGTCGGGGCCGGCCAGCAGGTCGATGCCGATAAAGCGCGCGCGCTCCTCGAAGCGCTTCGCAACCAGGCTGCGCCAGTTCAGTTCATTTCGATCTGAAACCGACGCTCGCGATCCGACCTGAAGGATCCGCGGAACCCGGCGGCCGGCCGCCTCGGCGACCTTGTCGAGCAGGCGCTCGATCTCGCGGCCGACGGTGGTGCCGACGATGTGCAGCTCCCCCTTGCGCGGAGGAGGCGGCGCATCGCCGGCGGCGGTCATTCGCGCACCACCACGATGTGCATGCGCCGCGGCCCGTGAGCGCCGAGTTCCATGGCCTGTTCGATGTCGCCGGTGCGCGAGGGACCGGTGATGGTGTTGACCGTGCGCGGCATGGTGTTCTTGCCGTAGCGCACCCGCAAGCGGGCCCAGACATCTTCGTAGCCCGAGACGATGTCGGCCTCGCGCAGCACCACGACATGGGTGTCGGGCAACAGGTTCAGCGACACCGGATGCTCAGGGCCCGAGGTCATGACCAGGGTGCCGGTCTCGGCGATGCCGGCGAAGGCGCCGGTGATCGATACATGATCGCTCGCCTCGGCGCGGCCGCGGCGCAGGCTCAGCATCTTCTGGCTGACCCAGTCGTAGCCGTCGAGCTGGGGCGAGGGCGCCATGGCCGCCGACGCGGGCAGGTTGTTGCGGGCGAGGTAGCCCGTAACCTCGGCCGGCACATCGGGCGCCGAGACGCGGGCGACCGTGGCGTTGTTGGCTTCGGCCCACTGGCAGAACAGCGCCACCTTCTCGGGCTGGGGCAGCTGGGCGCGGGCGACCGACGGCCCGCGCGGCGGCGCGGCGAGACGCTGGTCGACTGTGGCGCGGGCGTCGCCCGCGAGCTCGCCGCGATGGAGGGAACGGCGGATGCCGTCGAGGATCTGCGAGCGCGCGCTCATGGCCGGGTCCGGCTGCGCTGGCGCGCCCACTGGGTGTGGAAGGTCCCGCCGGGCTGCGGCGCCGGGAAGTCGCGGAAGCGGGTCCATCCCGACGCCAGGGGCAGGTTGCGATAGCGGCCCTCGCCGCGGCCGAACAGGGCCAGCAGCTTGTTGGCCCAACCGGTGAGCCGGCGATAGAGCTTGGGCCGCCGCGCCACGAACGACCACAGCGACAGGCCCTGGCGCACGGCGCGCGGTGTCAGGTGCCGCTCGAACTCGCGCTCGCGCCAGTGCCGCATCAGGCCGGGCAGGGGGATGCGTACCGGACACACGCTTTCGCAGCGACCACAGAAGGTCGAGGCGTTGGGCAGGTTGCCCGCCTCCTCAACGCCGATCAGCTGCGGCGTCAGTACGGCGCCGATCGGCCCGGGATAGACCCAGCCATAGGCATGTCCACCGATCGCGCCATAGACCGGGCAATGGTTCATGCAGGCGCCGCAGCGGATACAGCGCAGCATGTCCTGCATCTTGGTGCCCAGCACCGACGAGCGGCCGTTGTCGAGGATCACCACGTGGTACTGCGACGGCCCGTCGAGATCGCCGTCCCGCTTGGGACCCGTGTTGAGCGTCGTATAGGCCGACGATTCCTGGCCCGTTGCCGAACGCGCCAGCACGCGCAGCAGCACGGCGGCGTCTTCCAGCGTCGGGATCACCTTCTCGATGCTGGCCAGCACGATCTGCATCTTGGGCAGCGTGTTGGAGAGATCGGCGTTGCCCTCGTTGGTCACCAGCATCGACGAGCCGGTCTCGGCCACCAGGAAGTTCGCTCCGTTCAAGCCGACATCGGCATCGAGGAACTTCTGGCGCAGCACCTGGCGCGCCTCGGCGACGAGGTCGTTGCGCTCGGTCAGCCGCTTGGTGAAGCCGAGCGCGCGATGATGCTCGAGGAAGGTGTCCGCCACCTGGTCCTTGGTGAGATGCACTGCCGGCGCGATGATGTGGCTCGGAGGCTCGTGGCGCAGCTGGATGATGTACTCGCCGAGATCGGTCTCGACCGGCTCGATGCCCAGCGCCTCGAGATGATCGTTGAGCCCGATCTCCTCCGAGATCATCGACTTCGATTTGGCAATGGTGCGCGCGCTGACGCTCTTGCAGAGGTCGGCAATGATGCGCCGCGCATCCTCCGCGGTCGGTGCCCAATGCACATGGCCGCCCAGTCCGATCACCTTGCGCTCGAACTCCTCGAGGTAGAAGTCGAGGTTGGCCAGCGTGTGGTTCTTGATGTCGCGTGCACGGTCGCGCAGCGTCTCGAACTCGGGCAGGCGTTCGACCGCCTGCCGGCGCCGCTCAGAGAAGCCGACCTTCAGCTTGCTGAGCGAATCCTGCAGGTTGGCGTCACGCAACGCATCGTGGGCATTGTGCTTGAAGTCGCGCGCGGTCGATTGCATCAGCGGTTCTCGCCGATCGCCGCGTCGTTGCCCATGTCGGCCAGGACCTCGGCGACGTGACGCACCTTCACCGCGCGGCCTTCGCGCTGCAGCTTGCCGGCCATGTTCATCAGACAGCCGAGATCGCCCGCCAGCAGCGTGTCGGCGCCGGTCGCGGCGATGTCACCAGTCTTCTCGCCGACCATGGCGTTGGAGATCTCGGGGTACTTCACGCAGAACGTGCCGCCAAAGCCGCAGCACACTTCCGGCGTCTTCATCTCACGCAACGAGAGGCCCTGCACCGAGCCGAGCAAGGTGCGCGGTTGCTGCTTCACATTGAGCTCGCGCAGGCCCGAGCAGGAATCGTGATAGGTCACCGCGCCGTTGTAGCGCGCCGCGACCTTGGTGACGCCCAGCACGTCGACCAGGAACGACATCAGCTCATGGCAGCGGCCGGCAAGGTTCTCGGCCCGCGCCTTCATCGCCGGATCGTCGTCGAACAAGCCGGGATAGTGATGCGACAGCATGCCGGCGCACGAGCCCGACGGCGCGACAACGTACGGATAGCCCTCGAAAGCGTCGATCACCTGCCTGGCGATCGCCTTGGTGCTGGCACGGTCGCCGGAATTATAGGCTGGCTGCCCGCAGCACACCTGCAGTGGCGGCACTTCGACGATGCAGCCGGCATCTTCCAGCAGCTTCACTGTGGCAAAGCCGACGGAGGGCCGGAACAGATCGACGAGACAGGTGACGAAAAGAGCGACGCGGCGAGGAGGAGAACTGGACACGCCAGCCACAATGGCATTAGCCGCGGTTGGGTACCAGTACGATGGCCTGGCCGCCGCCCACCATGCGGCCAGCCCAGTCTGCGGCGAGCGAGCCACTGCCGAAGAAAATGTCGCCGCGCGCCGGCCCCTTGATGGCAGTCCCCGAGTCTTGGGCGATCAGCAGGCGGCGATAGATCTCGAGCGAGCCCGCGCGGCCGGCGACCGGTCGCTGG
>DASXQC010000760.1:0-5826 GCA_036493235.1 Reyranella sp. | reverse complement strand
GTCTTGATGACCTCGAGATTGTGCTCGATCACCAGCACCGTGTTGCCGGTCTCGACCAGGCGATGCAGCACCTCGAGCAGCTTGCGCACGTCCTCGAAGTGCAGGCCGGTGGTCGGCTCGTCGAGGATGTACAGCGTGCGGCCGGTGGCGCGACGCGATAGTTCCTTGGCGAGCTTCACGCGCTGCGCCTCACCGCCCGACAGGGTCGTCGCCTGCTGGCCGATATGGATGTAGCCCAGGCCGACCTGCTGCAAGGTCAGCAGCTTGTCGCGGATCACCGGCACGGCCTTGAAGAACTCGCAGCCTTCATCGACCGTCATCTCGAGCACGTCGGCGATCGACTTGCCGCGGAACTGGATCTCGAGCGTCTCTCGGTTGTAGCGCTTGCCCTTGCAGACGTCGCACTGCACGTACACGTCGGGCAGGAAGTGCATCTCGATCTTGATGACACCGTCGCCCTGGCACGCCTCGCAGCGGCCGCCCTTGACGTTGAACGAGAAGCGGCCGGCCTTGTAGCCGCGCTCGCTCGACTCCGGCAGTTGGGAGAACCAGTCGCGGATCGGCGAGAAGGCGCCGGTGTAGGTCGCCGGGTTCGAGCGCGGCGTGCGGCCGATCGGCGACTGGTCGATGTCGACGATCTTGTCGAGATGGCCGACGCCGTCGAGGCCGGAATGCTCGCCGGCATGCTCGCGCGCGCCGTTCAGCCGCTTGGCCAGCGCCTTGTACAGCGTCTCGACGATCAGCGTGCTCTTGCCGCTGCCCGACACGCCGGTGACGCAGGTGAAGGTGCCCAGCGGGATCGCCGCGGTGACGTTCTGCAGGTTGTTGGCCTTGGCGCCCTTCACCGTCAGCCAGCGGTTGCCGGTGTTGCGCGGCTCGCGGCGCTCCTTGGGGATCGGGATCTGGCGGAAGCCCGACAAGTACTGGCCGGTCAGGCTGGCGCTGTTCTGCATCACCTCTTCGGGCGTGCCCTCGGCGATCACCTTGCCGCCATGAGCGCCGGCGCCCGGGCCCATGTCGACCAGATGGTCGGCGGCGCGGATCGCGTCCTCGTCATGCTCGACCACCAGCACCGTGTTGCCGAGGTCGCGCAGCCGCGTCAGCG
Organism: Reyranella sp.; assembly: GCA_036493235.1. Taxonomy (GTDB): domain Bacteria; phylum Pseudomonadota; class Alphaproteobacteria; order Reyranellales; family Reyranellaceae; genus Reyranella. The sequence continues at coordinate 4,721 of DASXQC010000760.1, read as the reverse complement.
TCTTCAGCAGCCGTTCGTTGTCGCGCTGATGCAGGCCGATCGACGGCTCGTCGAGCACGTACAGCACACCCGTCAAACCGGAACCGATCTGCGACGCCAGCCGGATGCGCTGGCTCTCGCCGCCCGACAGCGTGCCGGAGGTGCGGTTCAAGGTCAGGTAGCTCAGGCCGACATTGTCGAGGAAGCCCAGACGCTCGTTGATCTCCTTGAGGATTCGGGCGGCGATCTCACGTTGCTTGGGCGTGAGCTTGGGATCGAGCTCGAGGAACCACTTCACCGCGTCGCCGATCGAGAATTCGGTGACCTGGCTGACGTTGAGACCGGCGATCTTGACCGCCAGCGCCTCGGGCTTGAGGCGGGCGCCGTTGCAGGTCTCGCACTTGGCCTCGTGCTGGAAGCGTTCGAGCTCCTCGCGTACCCACGACGAATCGGTCTCCTTCCAGCGCCGGTCGAGATTGGGGATCACGCCCTCGAACGGCTTGGTGGTCTGGTACTGGCGGATGCCGTCGTCGTAGCGCATGGCGATCGACTCGCCGTTGCTGCCGTTCAGGATGACGTCGCGCACCTTCTTGGGAAGGTCCTTCCACGGCGTCGACATCTTGACCTTGAAGTGCTTGGCGATGCTCTCGAGTGTCTGCAGGTAATACTGTCCCGAGCTGTCGGCCCACGGCGCAATCGCGCCTTCGCCGAGCGACAGGCGGTCGTCCGGCACCACCATCTCGGGGTCGAAGAACATCTTCACGCCCAGGCCGTCGCAGGCTGGGCAGGCGCCCTGCGGCGCGTTGAAGGAGAACAGCCGTGGCTCGATCTCCTCGATGGTGAAGCCCGAGACCGGGCAGGCGAAGCGCGAGGAGAAGACGGTGCGCTCGCCGGTATCGGCATTCTCCGCGACCGCGAGGCCTTCGGCGAGAGTGAGCGCCGTCTCGATCGAATCGGCGAGCCGGTTGCCGAGGTCGGCCTTCACGACGATGCGGTCCACGACCACGTCGATGTCGTGCTTGTACTTCTTGTCGAGCGATGGGGCCTCGGTGATCTCGTACAGCTTGCCGTCGATCTTGACGCGCTGGAAACCCTTCTTCTGCAGCTCAGCCAGGTCCTTCCGGTACTCGCCCTTCCGGCCGCGCACGATCGGCGCCATCAGGTAGAGGCGCGTGCCGTCGGCCATCGCCTTCACGCGATCGACCATCTGCGACACGGTCTGGCTCTCGATCGGCAGGCCGGTCGCCGGCGAGTAGGGGATGCCGACGCGGGCGTACAGCAGGCGCAGGTAGTCGTAGATCTCGGTGACCGTGCCGACCGTCGAGCGCGGATTGCGCGAGGTCGTCTTCTGCTCGATCGAAATGGCCGGCGACAGGCCCTCGATCGAATCGACGTCGGGCTTCTGCATCAGCTCGAGGAACTGGCGGGCGTACGCCGACAGACTCTCGACGTAACGGCGCTGGCCTTCGGCATAGATCGTGTCGAAGGCGAGCGAGCTCTTGCCCGAACCCGACAGGCCGGTGATCACCACCAGCTGGTCGCGCGGCAGGTCGAGGTCGACGTTCTTGAGATTATGCTCGCGCGCCCCGCGAACGGAGATGAAGCGGTGCGGCTCGGCAGCAGGTAAGCGGGATGACTTGGCCATGTCCGGTGAGAATAGCGCGCGACGGGGGAGCCGCGCATATGGCTATCCACAGCAGAATTTTCCACTCCGGCTGTCAGGAATTGTCAGCCGGGCTGCTCCGCCAGCGCGTATTGGCGGCAGTGGTGGAGGTAGGCTCTTTCGTGGGCGCCGACGAGATCGACGATGCTGGCCCACATCCAGTGCGGCGCGTCGAGCTCGCCTGAGCGGTTCTGCCGCAGCGTCTGCTTCCAGGCCCGTCGGTCGGCCGGCGACAGCTGCCGCGCGTGGGCATGCCCCACCACATTGCCGAGGAAGCGCGCGGCCTTGCAGGCCTGGTTGCGGGTCAGCCGGTCGATCTCAAGCTTGAGGTCCTGTGGCAGCAGTTCCCGCACCATCACCGGCTTGCCGAGAAGGCTGGCGGCGATCATGCGATTGCCGAGCGCGGGCGAGAGGGCACGGGCGCCCATGACTACGCGCTCGGCGCTGTCGGCGGGCATCTCGAAGCCGGGCGCATCGACGAAACGCGGCGCGGCGGCGTGGACCGCCTCCTTGATGTCGAGCAGGCAGATTTCGTCCTGGCCTGCTGTCTTCCCGACCTTCTGCGGACTTCTTATACGCACCAGCACCGCATAGCGCAGCCGCCCGAGGGAACTGCAGCCCTTCACCCAGTACGCGGCGTCCAGGACATCGATGGTGGCGCTGGCGTCGCGCGACTTGAGGTGGGTGACCAACCGGCGGACGCTCTCGGAAGCGCCGAGCGCGGCGATCTCTGTCCGCTCCTCGCTACTCAGGGGCCAGAAGCGGCGGCCCAAGGGGATCTCCGGTTCGACATCCTCGATCCGCTCCTCGGCCAAATGCTTCCATCGGCGCTGCAGTGCCTTCTTCATGACGGCGATCACTGGTTCGGGCGCGTCCACCCATTCCTTCTCGCCTGCAGGGGCCAGGCCGTTCTCATAGCCGTCCATCAGATGCTCGACGATGTGCGCCGTGGTGACGCCGGGCAGATCCGAGCCGCGCGCCGCCGTCGCTAGGGAAAGGCCAAGGCGAATCACGTCGTGTGCAGGATTGCCGACGACCGTCTGGTCGAGGTCGCGGATCTCGATCGAGACCCGGCCTTTCGCGTCGGCAACGGGGCCCAGGTTGCCGAGGTGGCAATCGCCGCAGATCCAGATCGGTGGACCGTCCGGGATCTTGTGGCCGTTCGACTTTTCGAGCCATTCATAGAACTTGGCGGTGGCGCCGCGCACATAGGCATGCGCCGACCGCGCCATCTTGAACCGTTGATGATGGAGCAGCACACGCGGCCGGTCGGCGACCGGAGCGTATGTTGCGTGCGCTTTGTCACTCATGGAGCACCTGCCTGCCGCGGTGATGAACGTCACCGAGGCGTGGCAGTTCCACGCAAAGCGGGCGGGATTTAGTCCGCCGCCGCTTCCATCGTCGCCACCCGCTCGGTCGGCGTGTCGTTCATCAGCAGCTGCGCAGTGCCTGCAATCAGGCCGACCATCACGCCGATCTTCCAGGCAAGGTCGTAGGAGCCCATCAGGTCGAACAGGTAGCCGCCGCCCCAGGCGCCCAGGAAGGAGCCGGCCTGGTGGCTGAGGAAGGCGATGCCGGTCAGGGTCGACAGGAAGCGCAGTCCGAAGATCTGCACCACCAGCCCGTTGACCAGCGGGATCACGCCCAGCCACAGGGTGCCCATGGCGGCGCCGAACAGCACTACGGTGAGCGGCGTCGGCGGGTGCATGAAGAAGGCGGCGATGGTGGCCGAGCGCAGCAGGTAGAGGCCGCCCAGCAGGTAGCGCTTGGGATAGCGGTCGCCCAGCCAGCCGAACAGCCACGAGCTCAGGATGTTGAAGCCGCCGATCAGCATCAGCGCGGTGGCGCTGTAGCTCGGGTCCATGCCGCACTGGGCGAGGTAGGTCGGCAGGTGGGTGGTCAGGAACACGAGCTGCAGGCCGCACACGAAGAAGGCGAGCGACATCACGATGTAGCCCTTGTGCCGTCGTGCCTCGTCGAGCGCGTCGACGATGGTGAGATTGCGGTCGGCGACGCGGGCGTTGGGCAGGCGGTCGGCCTTGGTGCCGATGAATGCTGCCGGCAGCATGACGAGCGCGATGATCACAAGCGCCCACAGGCCGGTGCGCCAGCCGTCGACCTTGAGGACGTGCGCGGCGACCGGCGCGATGAACATGGTGCCGATGGAGCCCGCCGCCGAGACCAGGCCGAAGGCGAGGGTGCGGCGATGTGGCGACACCACGCGCGCGGCGATGTTGGCGGTGATGCCGGAACTGGTGCAGGCGAGCGCCACACCGATCAGCACGCCGGCGCCAAGCACGATCGGCAGCTGGCTGTTGGCGGTGGCGGTCAGCAGGACGCCCAGGATGTAGAGCACGCTGCCGATCATCGCGACCCAGCGCGTGCCGTGCTTGTCGGCGATCGCGCCGATGAAGGGCTGGCTGACGCCCCACGCGACCTGCTGCACCGAGACGGCGAGCGCGAAGTCGGAGATCTCCATGCCGAGATCGTGCGACGCGGGTGCCTGGAACAGGCCGAGGTTCTGCCGGATGCCCATCGCGATGGTCATCATCAGCGCCGCGCCGCCCAGCATGGCGTAAGCTTGGCCGCGCGAAACCTGCGGTACGTGGAACGCTTCTTTCATGGGGCGGAGCGTATGGAGCAAGACTTGCTCCGACCAATGAATTCGCAGAGGGGCGTCATGAGGCAAATGGAGGAGCACATGGCCAAAGGCCGCACGAATGGCAGGGAGAAGAAGGTCTGGTACCAGAGCTTCGTCCATCCGGTGCAACAGGCACCGTACATGAAGCGGCTCCAGGCGATGCTCGACTCGCTGGCCTCGCCCGGCATCCGCTTCGTCGTGCAGGGCCTCGATCCGCCCGATCATGCCTTCCACACGCTGAGCGAGTTCCGCTGCGCCACGCAGGTGATTCGCAACGCCGCGCGCGCGGAGAAGGAGGGCTACGACGCCTTCGTGATGGGGCACTTCCAGGAGCCGGGACTGCTCGAGCTACGCTCTGCCGTCGATATCCCGGTGGTGAGCCTGGGCGAAGCCAACATGCTGGCGGCGCTGAGCCTCGGCCACCGCTTCGGCCTGGTG
>DASXQC010000759.1:0-4971 GCA_036493235.1 Reyranella sp. | reverse complement strand
CTTGGCGATCTCGCCGAATTCGGCGAGCGACTTCTGCGTTACCTTCCAGCCGGCCGCATCGTCGCGATAGAGGTTGCGGTAGTAGTCCTTCCATTCGGGCTTCGGGCCGAACTGGCGGATCAGCGAATCGAGGCGGTAGTTGAGGACGATCCAGGCCGCCGAGTGCAGGTCGAGCCAGCTCTCGTGCGGATAGCTCGGCATCGGCTCGCCGTCGTTGATGAAGTAGGTGAGGGCGACGATGTCCGGCTTCATCTTCATGCCGGTGTCCTTGAAGTTCGTCAGCTCCTGCAACGTGTTCCAGTTGCCGACGCCCTCGTTGAAGCCGTCGACCTTGCGGCCCTGGGCCTGCAGCTTAGCGATCACCTGGTGGGCGAAGGTATCCTTCTCGGCGACGCCCCAGCCCATGGTGGTGGAATCGCCGACGAAGGCGATGCGGGCGACGCCGGGTGCCGCCTGCTCGGCGATCGCCGGGCCGCGGAAGCCGTGCGCTTCGGTGCGAACCGGGACGTTCATCAGCTCTGCGTTCTTGTCGGCGCCGTGCCTGTGGCCCATGTCGGGCCGGTAGTCGCGCACCTTCACCCGGGTGGCGTACTTCCACATCTCCAGCTCGTAGGTCAGGCCATCGTCGACGAACAGGCGGGTCATGGCTTCGAGCAGCAGCGCGCAGACCACGAGGACCGCCGCCACCAGGAGGATGTTCTTCAGCGCGCTTTTCATTCTGTCGTGTTCTTTGTTTTTGGGTCCTGGGGGAGGGGCGCGGCACCATACTCTTCCGGGCTCGATTTCCAAGCTGCCGGAATGCCATTTACCCGGCTAGATTTGCCGCACTTTCGCCCCCAGCGGGCAGCTTGAGTGGAGGAGTTTTCCATGGCTTTCGGCATGTATGCAGCATCGGTTCCCGTCTATCAGCGCCAGCTCGGCGCCCTCTCCAAGGTGCTCGAGAAGGGCTCGGCCTGGGCCGCCGCCCGGAAGGTCGACGAGGCCGTCCTCATGGGCACGCGCATGATCCCCGACATGCTGCCCTTCAGCCGTCAGGTGCAGATCGCCTGCCGATTTGCCGAAGAGAGCGCCGCCCGGCTGGCCGGCGCCGAGGTGCCCAAGGCGCCCGAGAACGGCGAGAAGAGCCTGGGCGAGCTCCGGGCTCGCGTCGCCGCGGTGCTCGAAGGCCTCAAGGCCTACAAGCCCGAGCAGATCGACGGCAGCGAAAACCGCCCGATCGAGCTCACGATCGGCGGCAATCCGATGAAGTTCACCGGCGAGCAGTACTTGACCTTCATGGCCCTGCCGAACTTCTATTTCCACTGCACGACCACCTACGCAATCTTGCGGCAGGCGGGCGTGGAAATCGGGAAACGGGATTTCCTCGGCGCCGTCTAAGACTTTGTGAACAAGTGCGGGTTGCCGACGCACTTGGTTTATCCGCGGCGATGTGTATAAAGGCTCGCCAACCCGGCGGCCCCCCAAAGGGCCGCCGGTTTTGTTTTTCTCCGTGCGGAGGTTGGCGATGTTGTTTCAGGAAGCGCTCACATTCGATGACGTCCTCCTGAAGCCGGCTGCCTCGGCGGTGCTTCCCAACCAGACCGATACCCGCACGCGGCTCACCCGCACGATCGAGCTCGGCATCCCATTGATGTCGGCAGCGATGGACACCGTCACCGAGGCCAGCATGGCGATCGCCATGGCGCAGTACGGCGGCATCGGCGTGATCCACAAGAACCTCGATCCCGAGGCGCAGGCCAACGAGGTGCGCAAGGTCAAGAAATTCGAATCGGGCATGGTGGTGAATCCCGTCACCATCCATCCCGACCAGACGCTGGGCGACGCTCTGGCGCTGATGGAGCGCCACAACATCTCCGGCATCCCGGTGGTCGAGCGTACCGGCAAGCTCGCCGGCATCCTGACCAACCGCGACGTCCGCTTTGCCACCGACAACACCACCAAGGTCAGCACCCTGATGACCTGGGAGAAGCTGGTCACGGTGCACGAGGGCGTGAGCAGCGACGAGGCGAAGAAGCTCTTGCACCAGCGCCGCATCGAGAAGCTGCTGGTGGTCGACGCCGACTATCGCTGCATCGGCCTGATCACCGTGAAGGACATCGAGAAGGCCAACAAGTTCCCGGGCGCCAGCAAGGACGAGAAGGGCCGGCTGCGCACCGCCGCCGCGACCGGCGTCGGCGAGGACGGGCTGCGCCGCGCGCAGATGCTGATCGATGCCGACGTCGATGTGATCGTGGTCGATACCGCGCACGGCCATTCCAAGGGCGTGCTCGAGGCGGTGACCCGGGTGAAGAAGCTCAGCAACTACTGCCAGGTGATGGCCGGCAACGTCGCGACGGCGGAGGGCGCCAAGGCGCTGATCGATGCCGGCGCGGATGCGGTGAAGATCGGCATCGGCCCGGGCTCGATCTGCACCACCCGCATGGTGGCGGGTGTGGGCGTGCCGCAGCTCACCGCGATCCTCGAAGCGTCCGAGGTCTGTCGCGCGGCGGGAGTGCCGGCGATCGGCGACGGCGGTATCAAGTATTCCGGCGATCTCGCCAAGGCGATCGCGGCCGGCGCCGACTGTGCCATGATCGGCTCGCTGCTGGCCGGCACCGACGAGGCGCCAGGCGAGGTGATGCTCTACCAGGGCCGCTCCTACAAGTCGTACCGCGGCATGGGCTCGATCGGCGCGATGGCGCGCGGCTCGGCCGACCGCTACTTTCAGCAGGAGGTCGAGAGCACGCTGAAGCTGGTGCCCGAGGGCATCGAGGGCCGCGTGCCCTACAAGGGCCCGGTCGGCAATATCATCCATCAGCTGGTCGGCGGCCTCAGGGCGGCGATGGGCTACACCGGCAACGGTACCATCAAGGGCATGCAGACCAACCGGCAGTTCCTGCGCATCACCGGCTCGGGCCTGCGCGAGAGCCACGTGCACGACGTCGAGATCAGCCGCGAGGCACCGAACTACCGCGTAGGAATGTGAAGCTTCTGCACCTCCTCGGCGATGCGGTGGGCGGCGAGCGCGGTGCCGACCGGCGAGGGGTGGGCCTGCCGATAGATTGTCCTTAGACCCTTCTCGCGCACCGCGGCGTCGATCGTCGGGAACATGTCGAGCGTGGCGAGGCCCGCCGCCTTGGCGCAGGCCAGCACCGCGTCGTCGGTCGCGCGGGTGACCTTGCGATAGTCGTCGTTCTGCCAGTGATAGGGATCGTACTCGACGACCACCAGAGCCGGTGGGCCGATCGCGGCCAGCCGCTCGAACAGCGGGCAGGCGAGCCGTTCGCCCTCGCCGCGCGGCAGCGCGCGCACATGGTCGACCGCCCATTCATACTGCCAGCCCTGGGTGCGCAGCACGGTGTCGAGCAGCAGCGACCAGCCGAACAGCCGCTGCCAGATGTCGAGCGTCGAGCGCGGATCGGGTGACGGCGGCACCGGCACGTTGCGCTCGACCAACCGGCCGTCGGTCAATTCGAAGTAGGGCTTCTCGGCGCCCCAGACGCGTTTCATCTCGGCCCGCCGCACGTCGTCGGCAATGAAGCTCAGGATGATCGCCGCGGGCTTCACGTCCTTCGCCACGATCTCGGCGCGCAGCACCATCTGGTCGATGCCGTAGCCGCTCATCGCGGCATTGATCACGCGGTGTTGGAGCAGGGCCTGCAGATGCGTGGGCCAGGTCTCGGCGTCGCGCACCTCGTCGCCGTGGGCGTAGGAATCGCCCACCACCAGGATCGGCGGTTCCGCGAGCGTCATGCCGTCGGGCGCGGGCGTCGGCCGCAGGCTGTGCGCGTCGTAGGTGAGCGCGCCGTCGCCCGAGCGGTAGCCCGGCCGGCCGACGAAGCCGAGTTGCGTGTCCGGCACCGCGCGGCTGGTGCTGCCGCGGGCCCAACTGTCGCTGCGCTGCTGCAGCACCAGGTTGGGCCAGTGCGTCAGCGCGTGCCAGCCGTCAAGCGCGCGCACGCCGAGTTCCAGCAGGATCAGGCTGAACAGGATAGAGCCGATGACCAGGACGATGCGGCCGACCATGTCAGGGGCTCGACAGGTGGCGCTTGTCCAGCTCGGCGGCGATCGCCTGGGCCGCGAGCGCGGTGCCGGCCGGGCCGGGATGGGCAACGCGGAAGATCGTCCACAGGCCCTGTTTGCGCACGCCCTCGTCGATCGTCGGGAACAGGTCGAGCGTCGCGAAGCCCGCCGCGTCGGCGCAGTGCAGCACCGACTGCATGGTCTGGCTCGTGGTGCGGGCATAGCGCTCGTTCTGCCAGTGGTACGGCGCATACTCCGCCACCACCAGCACCGGCACGCCGACGCCGGCGAGGCGCTTGAACAGCGGGCAGACGAGGGCGAGGCCCTCGCCGTCCGGCAGGGCGCGCACATGGTCGGCCGTCCACTCGTACCACAAGCCCAGCGACGTCAGCACGGTCTCGACCAGCACCGAACGGCCGAACGCCTTGTGCCAGACATCGAGCGTCGTCGCGGGGTCGGGCGACGGCGGCACCGGCACGTTGCGCTCGACCAGCTTGCCGTCGACCAAAGTGAAGTACGGCTTCTCCGCGCCCCAAACGCGCTTCATCTCCATGCGCCGCACATCGTCGGCGATGAAGCTCAGCACGATCGCGGAAGGCTTCACGCGCGCCGCCTCGATCTCGCCGCGCAGCACCATCTGGTCGATGCCGTAGCCGCTCATCGCCGCATTCACCACGCGGCGATGGAGCAGCGCCTGCAGCCGCGTCGGCCACGCCTCCTCGTCGTCGATCTCGTCGCCGTGGGCGAACGAATCGCCCAGCACCAGCAGCGGCGGCCCTTTAAGCGCCAAGTCCGCCAGCGTCATGCCGGCCGGCACGGGCGTCAGCCGGTCGCTGTGCGAGTCGTAGTGCGCCATGCCGCCCTCCCAATAGTAGTCGGGGCGGGGGATGAAGCCGAGCCGCGGATCGGGCACGGTGTGCTTGTCCCAGCTTGCGGTCCGCATCTGCAGCACCAGATTGGGCCAGTGCG
>DASXQC010000758.1:0-9377 GCA_036493235.1 Reyranella sp. | reverse complement strand
GCCTTGGTGGCCTTCGATAGCGGCCAGACGGTGGTCGATCGCCGCGATCCTCAGCGCCTGCGTCTGGTCGATGCTGCCGCCTACGCCCTTTTCAACTTCGTCGTGCAAAGGGATTGCGCCGGTCTTCGCGGAACGGAGCACGTGCTGAAGCAGTATGGCGTCCCGGCCGAGGTGCGCGCGCGGATGGGCGTAACCAAGCCCCGCTAGCGTCCCCTTGGGCGCGTTGGTGTATCATCCCGATCGCAAAAGCGGGGAGTTCTCATGGGCAAGCTCGACGGCAAGATCACCATCGTCACCGGTGCGACCAGTGGCATCGGCCGGCGCACCGCCGAAATCTTCGTGGCCGAGGGCGCCAAGGTCGTGGCGACCGGGCGCCGCGACGAGCTTGGGCGCAGCCTCGAGGCGAGCCTCGGCAAGGACAACTGCATCTTCGTGAAGGCCGACGCCACCAAGGAAGCCGACGTGAAGGCGATGTTCGATGCCTGCCTCGCGAAGTGGGGCCGGCTCGATGCGCTGTTCAACAATGCGGGAGGGCCCGCGCCGGTCGGCGGCATCGAGACCATTCCGGTCGAGGGCTTCGACGCGGCGATGGCGACGCTGGTGCGCTCGGTCATGCTGGGCATGAAGCATGCGGCGCCGATCATGATGAAGCAGGGGTCTGGCAGCATCATCAACAACGGCTCGATCGCCGGCCGGCGTGCCGGCTACTCGACCTCGATGATCTACGGCGCCGCCAAGGCTGCGGTGAACCATCTCACGGTGTGCGCGGCCATGCAGCTCGGGGAGAAGAACGTGCGCTGCAACGCAATCTCGCCCGGCGGCATCGCCACCGGCATCTTCGCCAAGGCGCTGGGCGTCGAGCACGGCAAGGCCGACGGCTTCGCCGAAGCCGCAGCCAAGAACATGGCCTCGCTGCAGCCGATCCCGCGTGCCGGCCGGACCGACGACATCGCCAAGGCGGCGGTGTTCCTGGCCTCGGACGATTCGACGTTCATCAACGGCCACGACCTAGTGGTCGATGGCGGCGTGGTCGGCGGCCGGCTGTGGACGCCGCACCAGCAGGGCGTGCAGGCGATGCGACAGGCGTTTGGCGTGAGTGAGGGTTGATTGGATGATTGCCGTTCTGTTCAGCGAGAAGAGTCGCGTCGCGTATGCCGCCGAGGCGCATGCCCGCAAGGAGACCTACACCTTCACCGACGCCTGGGGCCTGCCGCGCACCTGGCTCAAGGGCGAGCATGCCTACCTCGCGCCCAATGCCGCACGTCTCTTGCTCTCTCGTTGCAATCTCAAGCACGAGATGATCGAGGAGACGAAGCTCTCAGACGAGAAGCTTGCGGGCCTGCGGGCGCTCTTGATTCCGAATGCCGGTCATCTCACGCCCGAGACCGTCGCGCGCCTCGAGAAGTGGATGGCCAGTAGCGCCGATCACCGCCTGATCGTCACGGGCAAGACCAACCTGCCAACCAAGTTGCTGGGACTGAAGTCCTGCACGCCTGGCGCGGTGAGAGGTTTCACCGGCTGGCAGTGGTTGCCGGGCTCGCCTTTCGCCAACGACGACTGGGAAAAGCTCTACGTCTCGAGCTTTCGCGGCTTCGCGATCCAGAAGGTCGAGCCGGCGGCGGGCAGCAAGGTGCTCGCGAACCTCGTCGAGCTGACGGGCGACCTCGAGAACGCCGCGACGGCCACGGTGGCCGAGCGCGGGCCGGCCATTGTCGTCACCGACAAGACCGTGTTCATCGCCAATCAGGTCTTCGAGATGATCGGCGGCATGATGCAGGCGCATCTGAACGTCGAGCCGGTGCGCCATTTCACCAACGCGGTGCATTGGGGCGACACGCTGCTCTTCTTCATTCGTCGACTGATGCTTGATGTCGGCCTGGGCGATCTCTGGGACACCCGCCTGCGCTCGTTCGGCGCCTATGACGGCGTGCTGTCGTTCCGCCACGACGTCCACGGCATGCGGGACTACAACTTCCTCGACTACCAGATCGAGAACCTGATTCCGGCGAGCTACGACATCGAGGATCCGACCTTCTCGACCAACATCGATTTCCCGATGGCCGAGGACTGGGTTGGCCGCACGACGGAGCACAGCTTCATCGAGCCGGCGCTGCACAACGACAGTTCGATCGGCGATCCGCCGACGGCCATTCACGGCAAGGGCCTGTTCAATCTGGTGGAGGGCGCCAAGAAGTCGCTGGGCATCACCGTCTGCACCTGCGGCCGGCATTCCGGCGGTCACATGCATCCCGAGACCCTGGATGCCATGGACTATCTGTACGCGCACAACAGCGAGGTGCTCGGCATGTGCACCTTCTGCTTCTACCACATGATCGAATACGGCGTGCGCAATCCCGATGCTGTGGCCTCGACCGGCGACGGCGACCGGCAGCTCACCTACGTCACCGACGTGCGGCGCACCATCGCTACGCCCGGCGTCTGGTTCCCGTACCATGCCGTGGTCACGACGGACAAAGAGTGGCGGCCCCTGCGCGGCTGGGACCGCACGCACGAGTACGACACGGCGTACGAGCTGGTGGAGACGGTGTTCAACGGTCACGGCGCGCGCCGGCCGGGCGTCGACGACCGGCTGGAGAACGGCGTCTACAGCTTCCAGTACCATCCGGAGCTGGCCCGCGATCCCTCGATCAACAACGGCAAGGGCACGCTCGACTACCTGCGCTACTGCATCAACCTCGCGGAACAGAAGCACTACTGGATCGCGACGCAAGCCGAGCTCTACCAGCGCATGGCCGACTACGAAGCGATGACCTTCGAGACGACCAACGGCGGCCGCGAGGTGACGATCGGTAACCCGAGCAGCCGGCGCCTCACCGGCATGGTGATCGAGCAGCGCCTGCCGTTCGGCAGCGTCTGGCAGGGCGACGAGGAGCTGATCCATGTGGCGCAGGGCAAGTTCGTCACCATCCCGCCGCTCGAGCCGGGCGCGAAGGTGACCTTGCGTTTCGAGCCCACGGAGTATGACGAACTGTTGCTGCGCAATCCGAGCAACAAGGGCCTGACGGTCCTCGATGCGCGCCGCGATCCGCGCACCAACGAGAGCCGCGTGAGGGTCAGCGTCTGCCGCAAGCAGCCGCTTGCCGTCGAAGGCGTCGATCCTGACGGCGCCTACGAGGTGCAGATCGACAACGGGCCGATCCGGCACTTCACCGTGCGTACGGTGCGCACCATCCAGGCGAAGCTCGCCAAGAAGACCAATGCGGCCGTGCAGGAGACGCGGCGGACCTATACGCCGGGCACGACGCGCTTCCTCGATCTCGAGATCGAGGGCGAAGAGAACAACTTCGTCGAGCGCACAGTGCGGATCCAACAGGTCGCCGAGCCGGAAGCATCGAAGGTGAAAGCCGCTCTGAAGGCCGCGATCCCGGCCAAGACGGGACGCGTGACCTGACGTGAGCGCTTGGGGGCGCGTCGTCAGACTCATTGGACCGCGCGCATCCTTCGCGCTCATCCGCGCATGTGAATGCGCTTAGTCATGAACGCGCAGGATGCGCGCGGTCCAAAAGAGCATGAGAAGGCGCGCTAAGTGCCGCCGAGATAGGCGACCTTGATGCGCGGGTCGGAGGCTACCTCAGCCGCCGGCCCGACCATGAACAGGCGGCCGAGCTCCATTACGATGCCCGTGTCGGAGATCTGCAGGGCGCCGTGGGCGTTCTGCTCGACGACCAGGACGGTCAGGCCATCGTCGCGCAGTCGGGCGATGGTCTCAAAGATCTGGTCCTGGTTGCCGGGCGACAGGCCGAGCGACGGCTCGTCGAGTAGCAGCAGCTGCGGGCTCGCCTCCAGCACCATGGCGGTCTCGAGGATCTGCTGCTCGCCGCCGCTCAGGTTGCCGGCCATGACGCCGAGCTTCGCCTGCAGTAGCGGGAACTGCGCCAGCACCCGGTCGATCGCCTGCTCGGCTGCCTTGCCGCGCAGCGTGAAGGCGCCGAGCTCGAGGTTCTCGCGCACGCTCATCAGTGGGAAGTTGCAACGGCCCTGCGGCACGAAGCCGATGCCGAGCTTCAGCCGCTCCTTGGGCGGCAGCCGCTCGATCGACTTCCCGCGAAAGCGGGCGCTGCCGCCGAAGTACCGGTTGAGGCCGTAGATCGCCTTCAGGAGCGTCGACTTGCCTGCACCGTTCGGGCCGATGATCGTGGTGATGCTGCCAGCCGGGATGACGATCGAGAAGTCGACCACCACCGGCTCGTCGGTGTAGCCGACCGATAGCTTGTCGAGGGTGAGGATCGGCTCAGCCATGATGCGCCGCCTCCTCGGCGCCGGCCTTGCCGAGATAGGCCGCGAGCACGCGCGGGTCGCTGCGGATCAGGCTGGGCGGTCCGTCGGCGATCTTGCGGCCCTGGTCGAGCACGATGACGCGGCGGCACAGCGCCATGATGAACTCGACATTGTGCTCGACGATCACCAGCGTGACGCCTTCCTCGTTGAGCTTGCGGATCACCACCTCGATGCGCCGGACCATCGTCGGATTGACGCCCGCCACCGGCTCGTCGAGCACGACGAGCTTGGGATGCGCCATCATGCTGGCAGCGATGGCGAGCAGCTTGCGCTGGCCGTACGACAGGATCGCCGCGGGCGCATCGGCATAGTCGGCCAGGCCCACGGTCGCCAGCAGGTCGCGGGCGCGCGCCTCGGCCGCCGCTTCCGCGGCGCGCACCTTCGCTGTGTGCAGCAGGGCAGGGAGCCAGCCGATTCCGTCGTTCTCCTGGGCCGCGACCTGGAGGTTCTCGAGCAGGCTGAGCTCGTCGTAGGCGCGCACGGTCTGGAAGCTGCGGGTCAGGCCGGCGCGGGCGATGCGATGGGGCGGCAGACCGGCGAGTTCGACCCCGTCGAGCGACCAGCGCCCGCCGTCGGCGGGCTGGAAGCCGGAGATGCAGTCGATGCTGGTGCTCTTGCCCGAGCCGTTGGGGCCGATCAGGCCGACGATGGCGCCCGCTTCGACGTCGTAGGAGACGTCGTCGACGGCGGTGAGGCCGAAATACCGCTTGGTCAGGTTGCGGACCTGCAGCAGCGCCGTCATGGCGCGCTCCTGGGCAGCTGTTGGGCTTGCGGCGGCACCTGGGTCTTGGGGCGGCGCCAGCGGGCGATGCGGCGACGATAGAGCCAGCCGCCGATGCCGCCGGGGAACAGCAGCATCGCCGCGATCAGGGCGACGCCGTAGAGCACCATGCGCAGGTCGGTGGTGAACCGCAGCAGGTCGGGCAGGACGGCCATCACCGCGCTCGCCGCCAGCACGCCCCAGAAGCTGCCGGGGCCGCCGATCACGACCGAGATCAGCATGGTTTCGGTGTAGTAGAAGTCGAAGATCGAGGGATCGATGATCGTGAGATAGAACACGAACAAGCCGCCGACGATCCCCGACAACGCGGCCGACAGCGACAGGGCGAGCAGGCGGTAGGAGAGCGGGTTGACGCCCTGCGATTGGGCCAGCGGCTCGTTGAGCTTGATCGCCCGCATGGCGCGGCCGAGCCGTGAAGTCACGACGACGTAGATCAGGCCGTGGGCGATCACGGCGAAGCCCATCAGCAGGTAGTAGTAGTCGGCCGGGTCGACGATGCGCCAGCGCAGGCCGGGCAGGCTCAGGGTGGGCGTCGGCAGGCCGGGAATGCCCATTGAGCCGCGGGTGAGCTCCGGCCAGTCGCGCGCGACGATGGCGCAGAGCAGCGCGAAGCTGAGGCTCACGATCGCGAAGGCGTGGCGCGACAGGCGCAGCGAGGAATAGCCGACGAGCAGCGCTACGGCGACGCACAGCACCGCGCCCACGGCGACGCCGGCCCATAGCGACCAACCGAGATCGACCACCAACAGCACGGCGGCATAGGCGCCAATGCCGAAGAACCCGACCTGGGCGAACGAAAGCAGGCCGGTATAGCCCCAGATCAGGTTGAGGCCGCCCGCGAGCACCGACATGGCGGCGAAGCTGATGCCAAGCGCCAGGACATAGTCGTTGTCGGTGGCCAGCGGGACGGCGAACAGCGCCAGCAGGCCGGCGATCACCGCCAACAGGACCTGACGCGGGCTCATACCCGAACGCCGCGGCCGAACAGGCCCTGCGGCCGCAACAGCAGGACGGCGATCATCGCTATGAAGGCGACGGCGTCGGTCATGGCGAGCGGCAGCAGCCCGCCGGCGAAGCTCTCAATCACGCCCAGCATGACCGCGGCGATCGCCGCGCCCGAGACGTTGCCAAGGCCGCCGATGATGATGATGGCGAACGCCTTGAACACGAAGCTGAAGCCCATCAGCGGGTGCACGGAGTAGATCGGCGCCAGCGCCGCGCCGGCCAGACCCGACAGGCCGATGCCGATGGCGACGGCGAGCCGCGAGACCACGCGGGCGTCGATGCCGACCATCATGGCGGCGACGCGGTTCTGCGCCACGCCGCGCATCGCCTTGCCGAGCCGCGTGCGGTGCAGGATCAGGTAGAGGACGACGAAGGCCACGACGCCCAGGACCAATGCATAGACCCGCGCCATCGGCAGGCGCAGCTCGCCCCACTGGAGGTTCTGGTAGCTGAGCGGCGTTTCGACCATGCGTGGCGTGGTGGTGAACAGGAACACCGCGCCGTTCTGCAGCACCATGGAGAGACCCATGGTGAGCAGGATGCTGCGCTCGAACGCTTCGCCGCGCAGCCCGAGCAGCAGGCCCTCGAACAGGACGTAGCCAACGGCGAGGCCGACCGCCGTCACCGCGACGATGGTCATCCAGTAGCCGAAGCCCCACTGCACGGTCAGGAAGTAGGCGAGCATCGAGGCCAGCATGTAGAACTCGCCGTGTGCGAAGTTCACGATCTCGAGCACGCCGAAGATCAGCGACAGGCCCATCGCGACAAGGGCGTAGATCACGCCCATGACGACGCCATTCAGCAGAAGCTGCCCGTAAAACGACCAGTCCATGTGCGCCGTCCCGTCGCCCGGCGTAGCGCGATCAGGTCTTGCTCAAGCCCAGGATGACGACCTTGCCGCCCTTGATGCCGAAGACGACGGCGGAGTTATGGACGAGGTTGTGGCTGTCGAACTCGAGCGTGGTGCCCAGCATCGACTGATACTTGGTCTGCGGCAGGGCATCGCGGATCTTCTCGGGACTGGCGTCGCCCGAGCGCCGCATGGCATCGATCAGGATGTTGATCGTCTCGTAGGACTCGAAGCTGATCAGCATCGGCGCTTCGTTGAACTTCTTGGTGAACTTCTCGATGAATGCCTTGTTGGCGGGCGTATCGACCGCGACGTCATAGGGCTGGACCGAGATCGTGCCGTCGATGAAGCCGCTCGACAGGATTTCCTTCGGCACCTGCTCTACCAGCACACGGCCGGTGAGGGGGATGCCGCCGCCCAGTGAGTACCATTGCTTGATGCCGTTCTGGAAATCGGCATCGATGAGGTAGAGCGCGACCATGCCGGGCTTGCGCGCCTTCACCTTGGTCAGCGCCGCCGTGTAGTCGACCGCCCCCTTCTGGGAATAGTCGGTCATCACGAGCTTCTTGCCGCGCTTGGCGAGCGCCGCCTCGAAGCCGGCAGAGCCGGCGCGGCCGTAGTCGGTATCCTCGCCGAGGAAGGCGATGTTGTCGGCCTTGCCTTCCTTGTCGAGCCAGCCGACCAGCGCGTCGAGCATGCTGGCATCGGTCGGGTTGACCTTGAAGGTCCACTTGTTGCCGCCCTCGCCCGACTTCTCAGCGATCGAGGTCGCCGAGGCATTGGCGATGATGAACGGCACCTTGGCGCGTTCGACCAGCGGCATGATGGCCAGCGCCGCCGAGCTGCATAGGCCGTCGAAGATCGCCGCATACTTCTTGGTCGCGAGCATCTGTGTGACACTTTTCACAGCTTCGGCCGGATTGCAGCGATTATCCTGATAGTCGATCTCGATCTTGCGGCCGTTGATGCCGCCCTTGGCGTTGGCCTCCTCGACCGCGAGCTCGGATCCCCAGCGGGCATGCTGGCCATAGTGCGAGACCGGGCCAGTGAGCGGCGTCGACGCGCCGATCACGATTGGCAACGATTGGGCGAAGGCTGCGGAAGCAAACAGGCCACTGAGAACCGTGGCGACGGCGAGACGAAGAGAGATCATGCGGACAGGCTTCCGATCCTTGAATAGCTGCAGTCATGGTGCGCTGTGGCCCTGCCGAAAGCAATGGTGCGGGATACGAGTGGGACTGCGCTACAACACGCCTGCTGCGCGCGCCGTCGGCAGAGTAAGCCGAACGTGTTCTCGACATCGACCTGGTCGTGAACGATCATGATGCGGCAGGGCTAGGGGCAACATGATCAACAGCGGCAGCATCGCCAGCCGTCGCGTCGGCTTGGGCATCCGTGAAGGCTAGGGCATCCCTTGCTTTCTGCGGCCTGCTGGCGGGCTGCCTGCAGGCCGACCCGGCGTATCTGCCGGTCGCGCTGCCGGCGCCCTACGACACGCTGCCCGATGCACCGCAGGGCACGACGGTCGAGCCCGGCATGCCGATCAAGCTCGACCCGCGCCAGCAGGAAGCGGTGGTGGCGGAGGTGACCAAATGGATGAAGGAGCCGGGCACGGCGTCGTTTGGCGCGCTGAACGCGGTCAAGACGCGGCAGGGCAAGATCGTGGTGTGCGGCGAGGTCAACGGCCGCAACTCCGCCGGCGCCTATCCCGGCATGGCGCCGTTCGTCGGCATCTTGGTGGGCAAGCCGGCGGCGCCCGAATTCATCGTCATCAGCATCGCGGAGTCCGGCCAACCGCGCGCCGAGATCCAGGCGATCTGCCAGCAGAGCGGGATTTTCTAATCTTCTGGACTGCGAGCCTCCGGCTCGCCTCATGATCCTGAGCGAGCCGGAGGCTCGCGGTCCAAAAGAGCATGAGCCCTACGCCGGCTCCTGCCCCAGCAGCCACTCGCGGGCGTTTTCCACGGTGGTGAAGAGCTGCACCGGCCGCTTGGCGCCGGCGAAGTTCATGTAGCGGCGCACTGCGTCGCGCGCCTCGACCGTCACGGCGACGGCGGCGACCGCGCCGCGCGGGTCGAAGGCGGCATAGGCGCTGACCCGGGCGCCGATCACCATGACGTCGTCGTCGCTGAGTTGCGCATCCATCTCGCGCGCGTCGAACAGCTTGGCGTAAGATGCTGCCTCGTTGAGCGTGACCGCGTCGAAGTAGGCCAGGATTTCCTGGAGGACGACCCGTCCGTGGGCCGTGGCGATGACGAGGCGATCCTCGTGATCGAACTTGAAATCTACCGGCACGCTGATTCTCTCTCGATTGAAGCGACCGCGTCGCCGTTACTACCGGGACGCCACTTCCGTGAGCACGTTCGCCAAAAGCTCAATGACGATGATGGAGCCGCCGAGCATGCCGATGCTGAGGAGTACAGTGCGCCAGTTCATGCCTCC
>DASXQC010000757.1:0-5861 GCA_036493235.1 Reyranella sp. | reverse complement strand
CGGGCATACATCCAGTTGACGTTGCCGCGAACGGTGTTGATCTCGCCGTTGTGGGCGATGAAGCGGTAGGGATGCGCCAGCTTCCACGACGGGAAGGTGTTGGTCGAGAAGCGCTGGTGCACCAGGCAGAGTGCCGACTGGGTCAGCGGGTTCTGCAGATCCGTATAGAAGCTGCCGACCTGGCCCGCGAGCAGCAGGCCCTTGTAGACCACCGTGCGTGTCGAGAAGGACGGCATGTAAAGCTGCGACAGGCCGGGCAGCTTGTGCTTCTTCTCGAGGTCGACCAGCGGGTTCTGGGTCTGCTTGCGGATGGCGAGCAGCTTGCGCTCGAAGGCGTCCTGGTCGGCAAGCTTCGGGTTGCGGCCGACGATCGCCATTTTTATCACCGGCATGCGCTCGATGACCGCGGTGCCGAGGCCGGTCGTGTCGGTCGGCACGTCGCGCCAGCCGACCAGCCTCTGCTTCTCGACCTTGATGAAATGCTCGAGCCGCTTCACGGCGAAGGCGCGCGCGTCCTCATCCTGCGGCAGGAAGCACATGGCGACGGCGTAGTGGCTGGGCTCGGGCAGATCGACGCCGGTCTTGCGCGCCCAGTCGCGCAGCAGCGCGTCCGGCGTCTGGATCATGCAACCGGCGCCGTCGCCGACCAGCGGATCGGCGCCGACAGCGCCGCGATGGTCGAGATTGACCAGGATCTGCAGGCCCTGACGGATAATGTCGTGCGACTTCTTGCCCTTGATGTTGGCGACGAAGCCCACGCCGCAGGAGTCATGCTCGTTGCGGGGGTCGTACAGTCCCTGTTTCAGCGGCAAATCGGTCAAATTCATAGGCTGCCCGCTGCCGGACAGCTCCCCCCAAACGAAGCTTCGAGATCGGCCTTCTTAACCTGCCGGCCGCGCGGGGGCAAAAGCGATTGTTGGCCCCGGACGGGCCCTGTAACCTGCCAAAACGAGTGTTGCTTCGGGGGAGTTTGATGTCCCAGTGGTCGGTTGTGGCGGGTCTTGGCCTGATGTTGGCGCTTGGCGCCTGCGGGACGTATGGGCCGACGAACATGTACTCCACGCCCGGCTGGTACTTGGAGAAGCCGCGGCTGATGATGGTGGCGGGACCGGAAATCTTCGCCGGGCCGATGTCCTACGACGACTGCGAGGCCAAGCGCACGAGCTTCCCGGCATCCACGTCCAGCAACCTCCTGTGCATCATGGAAAAGACCAAGCCGGGCCCGTACGGCCCGTACACGGCCAGCCCGCCTATCCCAAAGTCATAAGGCTGGCATTGCCACCCGCCGCGGCGGTGTTGACGCTGAGCGAAACCTCGTCGACCAGGCTTTCCGGACGGTAGGGCGCCGTGTGCATGGGCACGATCGGCCCGTCGCGCTCGGCCAGGCGTCGGCTCAGCGCCAGCAGCTCATCCGGGCTGCCCGCAAACAGGGCGGCGGCAATGTGAGGGTCGTCGATCTCCTGGGTGGCGCGATTGCCGGTCGCCCCGACGATCTCGACCTGGGCCTGAAGGTCCGAGGGATCGGCCGCCATGCACAGAATCGTTCCCTTGGGGCGCACTTTATAAGTGTTGCGCTCGCCGACCGGCCCCGGCAGGTCATGCGCCAATCCCTCCAGCGACAGAGTCGGCGCTTTCGACAACAGCCGTCGCACGTAGAGCGGCCCGCCGGCCTTCGGTCCGGTGCCGCTGAGGCCGTGGCCGCCGAACGGCTGCACGCCGACCACGGCGCCGATCACCGTCCGATTGACGTACTGGTTGCCCGCCGCATTGAGATCGGTAGCGCGGTCGATCGTCTCGTCGATCCGGCTGTGCACGCCGAACGTCAGGCCGAAGCCGGTGGCGTTGGCCTCACGCACCACGCGCTCCAGGTTCTCGCGCGGATAATGCAGCACGTGCAGCACCGGACCGAACACCTCGCCCGGCAGCTCGGCGATCGACTGGATCTCGATGATGGTCGGCGGCACGAACAGGCCCGACGGCGCCGGACCTTGCGTGACCGTGCAACCCTTGGCGCGCATCGCGGCGATATGGTCGAGCAGGCGCTGCTGTGCCTCCGCGGTGATGACCGGGCCGACATCGGTCGACAGCAGCGTCGGATCGCCAACCGTCAGCTCCGCCATCGCCTCCTTGAGCATCGGCAGGACGTGGTCGGCAATGTCCTCCTGCAAAGCGAGCACGCGCAGCGCCGAGCAGCGCTGGCCCGCTGAATCGAACGCCGATGTGAGAGCGTCGTTCACCAGCTGTTCGGGCAGCGCCGAAGAATCGACCATCATCACGTTCTGCCCGCCGGTCTCTGCGATGAACGGCACGATGGGCCGTTCGGCGAGCGTCTTGTTGATCGAGCGCGCGGCTTCGGTCGAGCCGGTGAAGACCACGCCCTTGATCGCCGGGTTCGCGATCAGCCGCGCGCCAACCGCGCCGTCGCCGATCACAAGCTGCAGAACCTCGGCCGGCAGGCCGGCCGTGCGGAACAGCGCGACCGCCTGAGTCGCGATCTTCGGCGTCTCCTCGGCCGGCTTGGCGACAACACCATTGCCGGCTGCGAGCGCACCGGCGATCTGGCCGGCGAAGATCGACAGCGGGAAGTTCCACGGGCTGATGCAGGCGACGATGCCCAGCGGCGGATGCGTGTCGTTGCTCCAGTCGCGCACCTGGGCCGCGTAGTAGCGCAGGAAGTCGGCTGCCTCGCGCACCTCGCCCACGGCGTTGGCGTAGGTCTTGCCCGCCTCGCGCACGATGGTCGGGATCAGCTCCATGCGCCGCACTTCGAGAGTGTCGGCGATATGCGTGAGGCACGCCGCCCGCTCCCGCGGCGTCGCCTGCCAGAGTCGCGCGTCTCGGCAGGCTTCGTCGACCTCGACACCGGACACATCGATTGCGGGAGCCGCCGCCATCGCGGCGAAGAGCTCGACCAGCCGATGCTCGTTGCTGACGTCGAAGCCCGTCGAGTTCACCCGCTCGGCGCCGAACAGGTCGCACGGCAGGGCGATGCGGTCATGCGGACGGCCGACCGGCTGCAGCGCCTTCGCGCGCTCGACCGGATCGGCCAGCAGCTTGTCGATCGGATAGGCCGGATCGGCGATCTGATTCACAAACGAGGTGTTGGCGCCGTTCTCAAGCAGACGTCGCACGAGATAGGCCAGCAGCGTCTCGTGCGTGCCGACCGGCGCATAGATGCGGCACGGCACGCCGAGCTTGTCACGACCGACGACCTCCTCGTACAGGCCCTCGCCCATGCCGTGCAGGCACTGGAACTCGTAATGCCCTTTCGGCGCGATTGCGTAGAGCGTGGCGAGGGTCATGGCGTTGTGGGTCGCGAACTGCGGGAACACCCAGTCGGTCGCGGCCAGCAGCTTGCGCGCGCAGGCGATGTAGGAAATGTCGGTGTGGATCTTGCGCGTGAAGACCGGGAAGCCCTCCAGCCCGTCGACCTGTGCCCGCTTGATCTCGCCATCCCAGTAGGCGCCCTTGACCAGCCGCACCATCAGGCGATGGCCGCTGCGCCCCGCCAGGTCGATCAGCCAGTCGACCACGGAGAAGCAGCGCTTCTGGTAGGCCTGCACCACGAAGCCGATACCATGCCAGCCGGCAAGCTCCGGCTCGAAGCACAGGCGTTCGAGCAGGTCGAGCGAGATCTCCAGCCGGTCGGCTTCCTCGGCATCGATGTTCAGGCCGATGTCGACCGAGCGCGCCAATACCGCAAGCGCCTTGAGACGCGGATAGAGTTCGGCCTGCACGCGCCCGATCTGGCTGCGCGTGTAGCGCGGGTGCAGCGCCGAGAGCTTTATCGAGATGCCCAGTCCGTCATAGATGCTGCGGCCGGCCGACTCGGCGCCGATCGAGCGAATCGCATTCTGGTAGTCGGCGAAGTAGCGCTCGGCCTGGCCCATCGTCACCGCGGCCTCGCCCAGCATGTCGTAGGAATAGCGGAAGCCTTTGCGGACCCACGGCCGGCCCTTCTCCAACGCCTCGCCGATCGTCTGCCCCGCCACGAACTGCTCGCCCATCAGGCGCATGGCGATATTGACGCCGGCGCGGATCAGCGGCTCGCCACCCTTGGCCACCAGCCGGGTCAGCGCCGCCGACAGGCCACGTTCGCTGTGCGTCGAGGTGAGACGGCCGGTCAGCAGCAAACCCCAGGTCGCGGCGTTCACGAATAGCGACGGGCTGCGGCCGAGATGGGCCTCCCAATTGCCGCCGCCGATCTTGTCGCGGATCAACGCGTCGCGCGTATCGTCGTCGGGAATGCGCAGCAGCGCCTCGGCGAGGCACATCAACGCCACGCCTTCCTCGCTCGCGAGAGAATATTCGTGGATCAGCCCACCGACACCATAGCCCGGCCCTTTCTCCCGCAGCCGCTCCGCCAGCTGCCGCGCCAGAGCCGTCGCGCGCGCCATGGTCTCGGCCGGCAGGCTCGCCGCCTCGATCAGCGGCGGCAGGCACTCCGGTTCCGGCCGGCGATAGGCCGATGTGATCGCGTCGCGCAAGGACATGGCCTAACATATGGGCATGACAGCCCGTTTGCGCCTGCTGATCGCTGCGCTTCTCGTAGCCGCGCTGCCGGTCGCCCCCTCTGCAAATGCCCAAACCTGGCCGCAGAAGGCCGTGCGCATCATCGTGCCCTTCCCGGCCGGCGGATCGAACGACGCGCTCTGCCGCATCGTCGCCGACAAGCTCTCGGACGACTGGAAGCAGCCGGTGATCGTCGACAACAAGGCCGGCGCCGGCGGCAACATCGGCGCGGAGGTCGCCTACAGCGCGCCGGCCGACGGCTACACCCTGCTGTGCAGCCCGCCCGGGCCGTTGTCGATCAACCACAACCTCTACAAGAGCCTCCCCTACGACTGGTCGAAGTTTGCGCCGATCACGATCCTGGCGCTGTCGCCCAACGTCATCACCGCGCGCAAGGATCTGCCGGCCAACACCGCGCAGGAGTTCATCGCCTGGGCCAAGGCCAATCCCGGCAAGGCGACCTATGCCAGCCAGGGCAACGGCTCGACCTCGCATCTGTCGGCACAGATGCTGGCGACCCAGGCCGGCATCGAGATGGTTCACGTGCCTTACAAGGGCGAGGGCCCGGCGCTGGTCGACATCAGCGCTGGCCGGGTCGACATCTTCGTCGGCACGATCTCTGCCTCGCTGCGCTTCGAGAAGAGCGGCCAGGTGAAGTATCTCGGCCTCGCCGCGAAGAGCCGCAGCCCGGTCGCGCCGAACGTTCCCGATGCGGCCGAGATCGGCCTGCCCAACCTGCTCGCCTCCGCCTGGTTCGGCCTGGTCGCGCCGCCCGGCACGCCCGACGCCGTGATCCAGAAGATCAACGCCGACACAGCAGCCGCGCTGAAGCTCGGCGACGTGCGCACCAAGTTCCTCGAACTGGGCGCCGAGCCGCAGGGGCAGTCCCCGCAGGCCACCGCCGCGTTCATCAAGGATGAGGAAATGCGCTGGCGGGACGTGATAAAAGCAGCCAACGTCACCCTGGAGTGATGGGAGGTCGCCATGGACGTCCGCTACGAAGAAGCCACGAGTGTATGGCCCGAGGACTCGCTCGCGCGGGTGCCCTATTGGGTCTACCAGGACGAACCGAACTACAAGCGCGAGATGGAGCGCCTGTTCGAGGGCGCGACCTGGAACTTCGTCTGCCTCGAGGCCGACATCCCCAACAAGGGCGACTACCGCACCAACCAGCTCGGCGACATGCCGGTCATCGTGGTGCGCGACGCCGACGGCTCGATCAACTGCTTCGAGAACCGCTGCGCCCATCGCGGCGCGCTGATCGCCTTCGACGACGGCGGCAACGTCCAGAACAACTTCAAGTGCGTCTACCACGCCTGGAGCTACGACCTCTGCGGCAACCTGAAGGG
>DASXQC010000756.1:0-4742 GCA_036493235.1 Reyranella sp. | reverse complement strand
CCAGCCATGGCGTAGATTTGGCGGCTGCGACATGCCCTTGAGCTCGGGGATATAAATCTCCCAATACCCGTCATCATTCTTCTGTGCCCGCACCGGACGGCAGTCTTGGCCGTTGCAGCAGGACGTCCCATCCTTGTAGGTCCAGCCCTTGTACTGGCCGTGGTTCTGCGCATGCTCGCAGCCGAAGGCGCCTAGCTCGCAGTTCTCTTCGGCTAGGGCCAAATCGCAGACTCCCCACCCCGCCAGGCCAAGAGACGCGATGAGCGACCAGAATAGATGGCGCCACGGCTTCATGCGACACCTCTTCTAAGATTTGGGTATGATACCTACCGGAACGTTGGCACTGGCGCACCAAGCCAAGCGCATGGATCGTCGTCGCATGCCAGTCCGTCGACCCGCACTGACAGCGCAACCTCAGAGCGGCGTCATGACATCAATGTCGCGTTGCCGGCACAGCACGGTCGTCGGTACCAATCCGTGTTGATGTAACGATGTCGCCTGTGCCTAGTCAGCGGCGCACGGCCCCCACACCAATTCGGTTAAGCTTCGCCGTCGCTTCTGCCCTGGAGGGACGCGCAGATCCTCACGCCCAGCTCGTTCCTCAAGGGGGCCCCCGGCGGCCGTCCGCTACTTGAGGTTTTTGCAGAGACTGAACTGGGCGCTCACGAAGGACGCAGCGTTGAGACACTCGGTCTGGGTCTTGTACTTGGACGGATCGAAGTTGCTGGAACCCATCGACTGTTGAGCTTGGCTTGGACGGCCCAGGTCGCTCGTCGCACCGCCGCTGGGTCTGGTTTTGTCTGAGCCGGGGCTCATTGGTTGATGGATTTCGCTCGGACTAGTGGTCGGGGCGATATTCGGCCTGGTTTTATCCGAACCGGCGCTGCCACCCCCCGGCATGCCAATGGTTTGAGCATGGACGGTAACGGATGCGAGCGATCCGGCCGCTAGGGCGACCGTGAGAATGCGTGTCAACATGGGAAACCTCCCTTTCTGGCTCTATCGTCTACTAGGAACAACGAGCGCGACGGGAACTGGTGGCAGGATCTGAGCGATTTTCCGGAAGGTGTCAGTTTAGTTGTGTGCGAGCGTTCCATGGCAGGTTGTCATCAACGAATTGTAGTAGGCAAACGCTCGACACCGGCGAGCGGGGGGGGCAGGGAAGGAAAACGTGAAGGTTCCGGGCGCGGAGGCCGCGCCCGGCACCACAGGTGTTCAGCCCTGCATGCTCTGCACTTGTTGGCGGATGGGCAGGCGACGGATGCGCTTGCCTGTCGCCGCGAAAATGGCGTTGCACAGCGCCGGTCCGACCGGCGGCACGCCGGGCTCACCGACACCGCTTGGAGGAACGCTGATGTCGGCCGGGATGATGTGCACGCGCGTCTCCCGCGGCGCTTCGTCGATGCGCAGCACTTCGTAGTCGTTGAAGTTGCTCTGCTCGACGCGGCCGCCCTTGAAGCTGATCTCGCCCTTCAAGGCAAGGCTCAGGCCCATCACCGTAGCGCCCTCGATCTGGGAGCGGATGCGTTCGGGATTGACGTGGAAGCCGCAGTCCACCACCGCATCCACGCGTGGCACGGAGATGTTGCCCTTAGCGTCCGCCGCCACCTCGATGACCATCGCCACGTAGGTGACGAAGCAGCGATGCACGGCGAGGCCGAGACCGTGTCCCGCCGGAAGCTTGCGGCCCCAGCCAGCCTGCTCAGCGGCAACCTCCACGACGCGCCGCAGCCGCCCGGTATCGATGGGATAGATTTCGAGCGACTCGCCGTAGTTCCACAGGTTGTCTTTCACCGGCCCGAGGTCGACGATGCGCGGCGGCCCGATGAGCTCGAGCAGATAGTCCTTGGGATCGCGACCCGCCGCTTGCGCCATCTCCGCGACGAAGGACTGCACGGCAAAGGCATGTGGAATGTTGGAGACGGAGCGGAACCAGCCGATGCGCGTGAGCGCCGCGGCCTCGCCGTTCTCGATCCTGATGTTGGGTATCGCGAACGGCATGTCGACGAGCCCCATGCCGAGCTCGAAGGGTGCTTCGAGCTTGGGGTCCGGCGCGAAGATCGACAGGATCGTCGGCGCGACGCTGCGATGGCGCCAGGCGACTGCGCGCCCGTTGGCGTCGAGCCCGGCCTCGATGCGCTCGGCCGAAACGGTATGCAGGTAGCCGTTCTGCAGATCGTCCTCGCGCGTCCACGTCACCTTCACGGGAGCGCCGCCCATCTCGCGCGACAGCAGCGCTGCTTCCAGCACGAAGTCGCACTTCGATTTGCGGCCGAAGCCGCCGCCCAGCAGCGTCACATTGACGGTGACGTTGTCCGGCGACATGCCGAGCTTCTTGGCCACTTGGTCGCGGGTGCCCTGCGGGCTCTGCACGCAGGCCCAGACCTCGCACTTGCCGTCGGCGATCCGCACGGTCGCGGACGGGGGTTCCATCGTGGCGTGCGCCAGATGCGGGATATAGTACTCGCCCTCGAGCTTGCGGTTGGCGCCGGCGAACGCGCGCTCGAAGTCCCCTTCGTTGCGGACCACCTTGGCCGGGTTGCGCGCCGTGTCTTCGAGCTGCTTCTTGAAGGAAAGCGAGTCGTAGACGCGGTTGGGGCCGTCGTCCCAGGTGATCTTGAGGGCTTCGCGTCCCTTCATTGCCGCCCAGGTATTGCGGGCAATGACGGCAACCCCGCCCAGCGGCTGGAACTGTGCCGGCGCCGGCGTGCCCTCGAGCTGGACGACCTTCTCCACGCCGGGGACCTTCATCGCTGCCGAAGAGTCAACCGAGGCGACCTTGCCGCCGAACACCGGCGGCCGTGCGATGACGGCGTACTTGAGACCGGGCAGTTTTGTGTCGATGCCGTAGATGGCCCGCCCGGTGGTTATGTCGAAGCCATCGACGATGGGAATCTCTCCCTTGCCGATGTAGCGGAAGGCCGCGGGATCCTTCAGCTTGAGCTGATCGCGCGGCGGCACCGGCATGGCACTGGCGTCGACCGCTAGCTCGCCATAACCCAGCTTCCGGCCGGTCGCCTGGTGGACGACCTCGTGGTTGCGCGCCTCGATCTCGCCAATGCCGACCGACCAGCGCTTGGCGGCAGCGGCCATCAGCATCATCCGCGCGGCGGCACCAACTTCGCGCATGGGCTGCAGGAAATGACGAGTGCTGCGCGAGCCGTCGGTGTCCTGGTTGCCGAATTTCACTTCATCGCCAGGCGCCTGCGCAACGCGCACGCGAGCCCAGTCGGCTTCGAGTTCGTCGGCGACGATCATCGGCATGCCGGTGCGCACGCCCTGACCCATCTCAGAGCGATGACACACGATGGTGACGATGCCGTCGGGCGCGATCGAGACGAAAGCTTGCGGGTTGTTGACCGCACCGTGGGGCATTCCCTCGGCACCGTATTTCTTGGCCTGGGCGAACGCATCCTTGACCGGCAGTATCTTCACCGCGATCACCAGTCCACCCATCGAGGCCACGCCCTTCAGGATGGCGCGACGGCTGACGTTCTCAATCATGGCGGTTGTCATCGTCAGCCTCCCTTGGCCGCCTGCTTGATGGCGGCGCGAATGCGTTGATAGGTGCCGCAACGACAGATGTTGCCGGACATTGCCGTGTCGATGTCCGCATCGGCCGGATTGGACGTCTGCGCCAGCAGGGCCGCGGCCTGCATGATCTGACCGCTCTGGCAATAGCCGCATTGCGGCACGCCGACCTCCCGCCACGCCTTCTGCACGCGGTGATTTCCGGCCGGATCGAGACCTTCGATCGTCGTCACCTTCCCACCGCCGATGTCGCCCACCGCGGTGATGCAAGCGCGGACGGCCTCACCGTTGACATGAACCGTACAGGCGCCGCACAGCGCTTGTCCGCAGCCGAACTTGGTGCCCGTCAGGCCAAGTTCGTCTCGCAAGTACCACAGGAGCGGCATCGACGGGTCGCCATCGAAGCTGCGTTCCTGGCCGTTGACTTGCACCGTAACCATCTTCTTCCTCCTGCTCCTGTCGTTTCAAGTGGCGGGCATTTCAGTCGTCAGGCCATCGCACGCCCACCTGAAGCCCGCTGCCCGCACATCCTTAAGTTTTCATTCGCACCGATCCGGCCTGGTATGGGTCGACGCTGGCGCCACTGCTCGTCCTTTCGCATTACTGCTTCAGTGCGAAGATCCAGATCACGCCACCCTGGGGGACGTCTGGCTTGACGCCTGCATCGATCTTGGCGAGCGAATCCTGGATACGCTGGCCGTCGACGCCCCATCCCGATTGGACGGCGATGTACTGGACGCCATCGACCTCGTAGGCGACCGGCGCGCCCATGATCCCGGAATTGGTCTTCTGCTGCCATAGAAGCTTGCCGGTCTTGGCGTCGAACGCCCGGAAATAGCGATCGTCGGTACCACCGACGAACACGAGGTCGCCGCCGGTCGAGAGTACCGACGCGAACAGCTGATGCGGGAACTTTTGCGACCAGACTTTCTTGCCCGCCGCAACATCCCACGCTTGCAGCTCGCCGATATACGTCGACTGCGGCTGCGACTTGCTGAGATCAAGCTTGTCGGCATCGGCGCCGAGCCATAACTGACCTTCAACCAGAGGCTTCTTCTCGCCGACCATCGTGCCGCAAAGGTTGTCGTTCGCCGGGATGTAGAGCAGCCCGGTCGGCGGACTGTAGGAAGCCGATGGCCAATCCTTGCCGCCCCACAGCGACGGACAGAACGTTACCGTCTTGCCCACGGCGGGGACTTTTGCCGGGTCGT